>NZ_BAAAEP010000033.1:0-52583 GCF_039523075.1 Caenispirillum bisanense | reverse complement strand
GCCAGCGCCGCCGCCGGCAGCGTCAGGCCGGCAAGCCCGCTCGCCAGGGCCGCGGCGCCGCACAGCCCGGCCGCCGCCGCCGGGGCGGTGAAGCCGCGGGCCCGCAGGTCAAGCCCCGCTGCCGTCCTGTCGCCCTGGTCCATGGTCGCACCCCCTCCGCCCCGTGAACCCGGAGCCCCGGACACAAGGTGACGCCAGCCGCGCCCGAGGGCAAGACCTTAGTCGAAGTACGGTCGGATGCAGGATTATTCGGAAGTGCCTGTTACTGCGCAGTACTGCGCAGGGACTCGGCGGCGCCGCCGGCGGTGAGGCTTTCCAGGATGCGGATCTTCTCCAGGTCTTCGCACAGAACGGCGATGGCCCGTTCCAGCACCTGGGTGGTGGCGATGCAGGGGATGGTGTCCACGTGCTGGCGGAACTGGTGCAGGATATGCTCGTCCTGTTCCCGCAGCGCCGTCACCAGGGCGCACAGTTCGGCGGGCGACAGGCCCTCGTCGTGATCCTCGCCGCCCAGCACCACGCGCCCGGCCGCGGCCGGCGCCGTCTCGGCCGGCGGGTCGTCCTGCGCCGCCTCGGCGGCGGCATCGCGGCCGAGCACCGCAGCGATGTCGCAAAGGATGGTCGCCCGCGCCGACGCGATGTGGGAAAACTGCAGCCGCAGGCCGGGATCGCCCACGCTGCGCGCCGCTGCCACATAGTGACGCCGGCCCTGCTGGCAGGCATCGAGTAGGGGATTGAGGCAATCCATGGCGAGCGCGGTCATCAAGGTCCGATCCGTGGGGAGCTACCAGGACTGTTGAACAATCCCATGCGCGGAATGTTCCAGCCGGTCAGCGGCCGAGGGCCTTCATGTAGGGCCGCGGGCAACCGCTGCACATCTATCCCCGATCATCATCCTTACGTATAGGGTGGCCGCCGCGTGCCGTCGCCGGTGAGGCGGGGCAGGCGGCGGCCGGAACCGCGTGTGGTGGGTGGGCCCGGCGCTGCGCCGGTCGGTCAGCGTCGTCCGCGGACCACGTGGGCGATGAGGGAAACCACCAGCAGGGCCAGGAAGATGAAGAACAGGATCTGGGCAATGCTGGCGGACGCCGAGGCGATACCGCCGAAACCGAAGACGGCGGCGACAATGGCGACAACGAAGAATACAAGAGCCCAGTAAAGCATGATGACCTCCGGGGGGTCGTTGACGTCTGGTTTTGAGACAACAACGTGAAAGGACTGACAGCCGTTGCGTGCGACGGCGGCCGGCGTCGTTACCCGCGGTCCATGGCCTTGCCCATGATCAGGCCGACCACGAAGGCGATCAGAACGCTGGCCAGCGGCCGCTGTTCGATGTGCGCCTGGGCGGCGGCAAGGTGTTCCTGGGCGCGGCGCTGGACGTCGTCGGCGGTGTGGCGGGCCATGTCGGCGGTGGCCTGACCGCGCGCGGTGGCGATGTCGCGCAGGCTTTCGGCCAGGGCGCTGAAGTCACGGCGCAGGGCATCCATGTCGCTGCGCAGCCGGTTCAGGTCTTCATCCGCCTTGGCGCGGGCGGCGCCTTCCTTCAGGTCGTTGGCGGCTTGGGAGACGTCGGCCATGGGGTCCTCCTTACGGGTTGTGCGGCTGGCGGGTTCCTCGCCTGTGCCGCTCCTAACGCGGGAACCGGTGCGGCGGCTGCAATTGGCCCTGCCGGGCGCGGCCCTTGACGGCGGCGGCGCCCGTCCCGAACACTGGTCGGCAAGCAAGAACGAACGACACCGCGACGAACCCCGGGAGGCACGTCGACATGCAACTGCGACTGGACGGCAAGGTGGCGCTGGTCACCGGCGCCTCCGGCGGCCTCGGCCGCCATTTTGCCCAGGTTCTCACGGCGGCCGGTGCCACGGTGGTGCTGGCGGCGCGGCGGGTGGAGAAGCTGCGCGATGCCGCCGCCGCCCTCGGCCCGCGCGCCCATGCGGTGGCGCTGGACGTCGCCGACGCGGCCTCGGTGGCCGACGCCTTCGCCGCCGCCGAGGCGGCTGCCGGCGGGCCGGTGACGGTGGTCATCAACAATGCCGGCATCGCCGACACCTGCGCCGCCCTCGACGTGACGCCCGAGGACTGGGACCGCGTTCTCGACACCAACCTGACCGGCGCCTTCCTGGTCGCCCAGGCCGCCGCCCGCCGCCTGCGCGAGACGGGCAGCCCCGGCAGCATCGTCAACATCGCTTCCATCGCCGGGCTGCGTCCGGCCGGGGCGGTGGCGGCCTATTGCGCCAGCAAGGCCGGGCTCGTCCATCTGACCAAGGCGCTGGCGCTGGAATGGGCGCGCCACGGCATCCGCGTCAACGCCCTGTGCCCCGGCTACATCGAGACCGACATCAACGCCGACTTCTTCGCCACCGACGCCGGGCAGGCGCTGATCCGGCGCATCCCGCAGCGCCGCCTGGGCCGGCCGGAGGAGCTGGACGCGCCGCTGCTGCTGCTCGCCTCCGATGCCTCGCCTTACCTCACCGGGGCCGTGCTCGCCGTCGACGGCGGCCACCTGGTCAGCTCCCTCTGAAGGATAATCGCCCGATGGATTTCGCCCTGTCGCCCGAGATCGACGCCCTTCGCCTGCGCATCCGCGCCTTCGTCGCCGATCACATCCTGCCGGTGGAAGCCGACCGCAGCGCCTATGACGAGCACGACAACATCACCGAGGAACGGCTGCAGGCCCTGCGCGCCAAGGCCCGCGCCGCCGGCCTGTGGGCCCTGCAGATGCCGAAGGAGCGCGGCGGCCTGGGCCTGCCGGTGGTCGGCATGGCGGCGTGCTACGAGGAAATGAACCGCTCCATCTTCGGGCCGGTGGTGTTCAACTCCGCCGCCCCCGACGACGGCAACATGATCCTGCTGAACAAGGTGGGGACGGAGGCGCAGAAGGACCGCTGGCTGCAGCCCATCGTCGACGGCAAGGTCCGCTCCGCCTTCGTCATGACCGAGCCGGCGCCCGGCTCCGGCTCCGACCCCGCCGGCATGATGGCGACGCGGGCGGAGAAGAAGGGCGACCGCTGGGTCGTCCACGGCCGCAAGTGGTTCATCACCGGCGCCGGGGTGGCGGAACACTTCATCCTCATCGCCCGCACCTCCGACGACCCGCGCAAGGGGCTGACGGCGTTCCTCTACCACCGCGACCAGCCCGGCTGGCGCATCGAGCGGCGCATCCCGATCATGGGGCCGGAGGAACACGGCGGCCATTGCGAACTGGTGTTCGACGGCCTGGAGATCCCGGAAGAGAACGTGCTGATGGGCGTCGGCGACGGCCTGAAGGCGACGCAGATCCGCCTCGGCACCGCCCGCCTGACCCACTGCATGCGCTGGACCGGCCTCGCCAAGCGGTCGCTGGAAATCGCCCAGGACTACATCGGCGGCCGCATGGCCTTCGGCGCGACGCTCGCCGAGCACGAAAGCGTGCAGACCCTGATGGGCGACGCTGCCCTGCAGATCGAGATCGGCCGCCTGCTCACCATGAAGGCGGCCTGGAAGCTCGACCAGGGCGACTTCGCCCGCAAGGAGGTGAGCATGGCCAAGGTGGTGGTGGCCGATGCCCTGCAGCAGGCGGTGGACACGGCGATCCAGCTCAACGGCGCCCGCGGCTACAGCAAGGATACGCCGCTGGAATGGATCTACCGCTACGCCCGTCAGGCCCGGCTGGTGGACGGCGCCAGCGAGGTTCACAAGATGGTGCTGTCCCGCGCCCTCGCTGCCGAGGGGCAGGATTTCTGGTCCTGGGGCGCCTGATGGAGACCCGCAAGGAGGCCCTGGAAGCCTGGCTCGCCGCCCGCATGGGGGCGGAGCGGGTGACGCTGACCGCCCTGCGCAAGCTGTCCGGCGGCGCCATCCAGGAAAACTGGGCGGTGGATGCCGACGTAACCGGCGGCGCCTGCGCCGGTGGCTTGGCGCTGGTGGTGCGCACCGATGCCCCCTCCGGGGTCGCTGTCAGCCACGGCCGGGCGCAGGAGTTCGCCCTGTTCAAAGCCGCCTTCGAGGCCGGCGTGACGGTGCCGGAACCGCTGTGGCTGGAGGCGGAGGGGGCGGTGCTCGGCAAGCCGTTCTTCGTCATGCGCCGCATCGCCGGCGTCGCCGCCGGCCACAAGGTGGTGAAGGACGACGGCCTGGGCGGCGGCCGGGCGGCACTGGCGGCAGCGCTGGGGCGGGAACTGGCGCGCATCCATTCCATCACCCCGCCGCGCGACGACCTCGGCTTCCTCTCCATGCCGCAGGGCGCGCCGGCGCTGGCCTGGGTGGCGGAGTTCCGACGCTGGCTCGACGGTCACCGCGCCGCCCATCCGGCGCTGGAATGGGGCCTGCGGTGGCTGGAGCGCCACGCCCCGCCGCGCGGGCAGATCGTGCTGTGCCACAACGATTTCCGCACTGGCAACCTGATGGTCGACCGCACCGGCGTCACCGGCGTGCTCGACTGGGAGTTCGCCGCCTGGGGCGATCCACTGGCCGATGTTGGCTGGTTCTGCGCCCCTTGCTGGCGCTTCGGGCAACGGCAGAACGAGGCCGGCGGCATCGGCCCGCGCGAGGCTTTCTATGACGGCTACGAGCGGGAGTCGGGGCGGGCGCTCGACCGCGGGCAGGTGGCCTATTGGGAGGTCATGGCGACCATGCGCTGGGCCATCATCGCCCTGCAACAGGCGGAACGCCACGTCTCCGGCGGCGAAACCAACCTGGAGCTGGCCTTGACCGCCCATGTGGTGCCGGAACTGGAACTGGATATCCTCGACATGACGCGGGAGGGCCTGTGATGCGCGACGAACCCACCGCCGCCGACCTGCTGGAAACCGCCCTGGCGGTGCTGAAGGACCGCCTGCTGCCGCACCTGCCGGCGGACAGCCGCTACGACGCCCTGATGGTCGCCAATGCCGTCGGCATCGCCGCCCGTCAGGTGCGGGCGGGAACGCACCCGGAGGACGAGGCCCACGCCCGCCTGTCGGCCCTCTACAGCGACAAGCGGGAGCCGCTGGCGGCGCTGGAAGCCGCCCTGGCCGCCGACCTGCGGGCCGGCCGCTTCGACCCCGGCCGCGCCGAGCGGGCGGCGGTGTTCGATCACCTTTGGCAAACCACCTGCGCCAAGCTGCAGGAAAGCAACCCGAAGGCCCTCAGCGGTCGCCGCTGACCGGCTCCGTCTCCGCCGTGTCGGCGTCGGTCTCGGGGCCGGTGTACCACTGCGGCCACTGGCGCTTGACCACCGGGCTGTCGCTGGCGAGGGCGTGACAGGTATCCAGGATGCGCGGCCGGCCGCCGGGGCCGGCGCTGTCGCCGGCGCGGCCCTGACGCTCGCGCTCGGCGTAGAGGGTCTGGAAGGCGGTGGTGGCCATGGGGCCGAGCAGCAGCTCCACCAGATGGGTGCAGCCATGGGCGCCGCCCAGCCGCTCCCGCACCTGCTTGCGGAAGCCGGGGCCGATGCGCAGGCCCGCCAGGGTGTCGAAGGCCGGGTTGATGTCCTTGCAGATGGTGAAGGGGCCGTGGTCGGTGACCGCCTCGGCGGCATGGATCAGCATGTCGCCGTCGATGGTCAGCCGCAGCCACATGCCATGCAGCGGCTCGCCGGCCTCGATGCGGCCGCGGTCGGTGTTGGGGAAGCCGTAGGTCTTGGTGTCGACCAGATGCCCCTCGATGTCGAACAGGCCGTCGGCCCGCCGGTAACCGTCGACGGTGACGGTGCGGGTGTGCTGCTTCTCGCGGTCGACGGGCGGGCTCAGGGGCATGACGGACTCCGGCGGACAGGATGGCCCGGCGACGGCGGCGCATCGCGGGGCGGTCCCCTGATTGTGGGGTGCCCTTCCGTTTACGTCAACGTCAGGTCCGTGGCGCAAGGGGCAGCCGCCAAAAGGAAACGGCCCGCTGCACCGGGGCAGGCGGGCCGTCAGGGATCGGGGCGTGGCCGCAGGGCCGCACCGTAAGGTTCATGAATGATACATTACAGCGGCGAACTGTTCCGTCAGCTCGCCGTCGCGCCGTAATGTTCCCCGAAGATGTAGGCGTCGCGGTTGGCCAGGTCCGCCTCCAGCTCCTTCTGCACCACGGCATAAAGGTCGCGGATGGAGACCATGCCCACCGGCCGGCCGTTCTCCACCACCGGCAGGTGGCGGTAGTTGTGCTCCCGCATCATGCGCAGGGCACTGGCGGCCATGTCGCCGGGCGACAGGGTATCGGGGTCGGGGGTCATCACCTCGCTGACCAGGGTGATGTCAGGGTTGCGGCCCTGGGCGACGACGCGGGCGGCGATGTCGCGCTCGGTCATGATGCCGGACAGCCGCTCGCCGTCGACGATCATCACGGCAGCGATGTTGTTCTCCCGCATCAGACGGGCGGCATCGCGCACCGTCATGTCGGGGGTAACCAGGGTGAGATCCTGGGTGGGCGGAATGATGTCGGGTACGATCCTCGCCATGGAGCACTCCCGTTCAGCCTGGAGGAGGGTGGTTCACGGGTGACGCATTGGAGATGCGTTCTTGTCTCATAGACCTTCAAGTGTGCCACCGCTCCCGCCGTCGTCAAGGGAAATAACCTAGCGGGAAAATCAGGAATTAATGCAACCCTATAGCATCCCGTGCGTGGGCGGGTTGCCGACCGCCGGGACTGCGATGAGGCTCAGCCGCCGCTGAGGGCGGCGATGATGGCGCCCTTCAGTTCGTGCACCGGCAGCGGCTTGTGCAGCAGGGGGAACCCGCTGGCCTGGGTGGCGCGCAGGATCTCCGGCGCCGTGTCGCCGGTGAGCAGGATGCCGGGAATCGGTCCGCCCAGGCTGTCGCGCACGCGGCGGATGGCGTCGATGCCGGTGATGCCGCCCTCCAGCCGGTAGTCGGACAGGATGACGTCGGGCACCACCGCCGCCGCCCGCACCGCCGCCATGGCCTCGTCCACCGTGCAGCCGGTGAAGACGCGGTAGCCCTGCTGGGTGAGCGAGGCTTCGATGCCTTCCAGGATGTCGGGTTCGTCGTCGATGGCGAGGATCACCACCCCCTGCAGGTCGACGTCGTCGAGGTCGTCGGCGTCCTCGTCGTCGCCGTCGCGGGCGTCGAGGTCCACCGGTACGTCGACCGAGAAGCACGAGCCCTTGCCCGGCGTCGACCGCACGGTGATCTGATAGCCGAGCAGCTGCGCCAGACGGTCGACGATGGCAAGGCCGAGGCCGAGTCCTTCGCGGCGGTTGCGGGCGGCGTTGTCGACCTGGTGGAACTCCTGGAAGATCAGCGGGATGTTGCCGGCCTCGATGCCGATGCCGGTATCCCACACCTCCACCGTCACCACCCCGCCGCGCCGCCGGGCGCCCAGCAGCACGCGGCCGTCGAGGCTGTAGCGGATGGCGTTGGTGAGGAAGTTGCCGATGATGCGTTCCAGCAGCGTGTGGTCCGACAGCACCATGGCGCCGGTGCGCACCATGCGCAGCTCCAGCCCCTTGGCCTGGGCCAGCGGGCCGTATTCCAGCGCCAGACGGTCGAACAGGCGGCCGAGCGGGAAGCGCGTCAGCACCGGCTCCACCATGCCCGCCTCCAGCTTGGAGATGTTGAGCAGGCCGTTGAGCAGGTCGCCGAGGGCGGCGGTGGAGCGTTCGATCTTGTCGATGATCTCCCGCACCGCCGGGGCGTGCGGCTGGCCCGACAGGGCATGGATGAACAGGTTGAGCGCCTGGATGGGCTGGCGCAGGTCGTGGCTGGCGGCGGCCAGGAAGCGGGTCTTGTCGGCGTTGGCCTTTTCCGCGATGGCGGTGGCCTGTTCCAGGCTGTCCTGGATGCGGCGCATTTCGGTGATGTTGCGGACGCAGACCAGCGCCTCGTCGAAGGCCTTGGCGGCGATGCGGGCGTCGAACCACTGCGGCTGGCCGTCGGGGCGGAAGCTGGCGTACTGCACCCGCTGCGGCAGCCCGGTGCTGACGGCGGCCCGCACCCCGGCCAGCAGCAGGTCGGCGGTCACCGGCGGTAGCAGCTGGTCGAGGCGGCGGCCGGGGGCGGTATCGGGCGGGAAGGGCAGGTCCTCGTGGTCGGGGGACAGGATCTCGCGCAGGGCGCCGTCGGCGGCGACGGTCATCAGCAGGTCGGGCACCGCCTCGATGATGGCGCGGCTCTGGGCCTGCATCTCGGCCAGGCGTTCGGCGGTGCCGGCCAGTTCGGCGCCCTGTTCCTCCAGCGTCGCCTGCACCATCTCCAGTTCCGAGATGGTGGCTTCCAGCGTCTGGCCGCGGAACACCAGCTGGCGTTCCTTCTCCTTCAGGTCGGTGATGTCGGTCAGCACCGTCACCGTGCCGCCGTCGCGGGTGCGCCGTTCCTTGATGAGGTAGCTGCGGCCGTGGACGTAGTCGAGCACCCGCTCGCACACCGGCTGGCGGCGGTCCTTCACCCAGCGTTCCACCAGTTCCTGGCCGGTTTCCTCCAGCAGCAGGCGGCCGGAGTGGACCAGGTTTTCCAGCACCTCGCGCAGGCCGGAGCCGCTGGACGGCGGGCCGTCGAGCCCTTCCATCAGGTCGGCGAAGCGGTGGTTGAACATCATCAGCCGCTCGGTCTGGTCCCAGAAGGCGAAGCCGTCGGCGGTGTTGTTGACCGCGTCCTCCAGCCGCAGGTGGACCAGCTTGGCCTCGGTGATGTCGCTCCAGTGGCCGACCGAGCCGCCGTCGGCGGTGCGGCGGATCTTGATCTGGATCCAGCGGCCGTCGGCCAGCCGCTGCTCCAGCGGCTCATAGGCGCCGCGGCGGTGGAAGGCGAGCATCTCGGCCAGCCACTGTTCCGGGTGCAGGGTGGCCTGCTCGCCGGCGATCTCGCCGTTTTCCAGCTCCAGGCGGAGGATGTCTTCCAGCGTCATGCCGATCAGGTCGTCGACCGACTGGAAGGACAGGTAGGTGTAGCGGAACTGGCCGTTGCACCAGACCAGCCGTTCCTCAGGGTCGAACACCGCCAGGCCGATGCGCAGGGCATTGATGGCGGTGGCGATGTCCACCCCGGCGCTGCCGCCGGCGACGGCGGCGGGCGGGGAGGCGATCTCCGGGGCGGCCGAGGGAGCCGGGGTCTGTGGGGCCGCCGGCGGGGCCGGCTGTGGGGCCGCCGGCTGGGCCGGCTGGGTGGTCTGGCGAACAGGCACGGCGGCCGCTCTCTCTGGTCGTGGCGTCACGCCCCCGACCATACACCCGCCGGCGTGGCGGCGACCAGCCTTGGCGGCAGGGGGATCAGGAGGCGACCAGCTGCCCGAGCGGCCGTCGGCGCAGGGCGGCACCCGCCGGGTCAAGGGCGCCGCCGGCGGCCGGCGCGGCGGTGGCCGGGGTGGGGCGGGCGGAGGGGCGGCACTGGGCCTCGAAGCTGCCGCCGGCGGCGGCGGTCAGGCGGTCGTACTGCACCACCCCGCTCAGGCTGCCGGCGGCGGCCACGGAAACGGTGGCGGCGCGCACCAGGCCATGAACGCGGCCGGCGATGGCGGCGTCGTCGCCTTTGGCGGTGCCGGAGAGGCTGCCGCGCTCGCCCACGGCCAGGGCCCCGACGGTCACGTCGCCGTCGACCCGGCCATCAATGTGCAGGCGTCCGGTGCCCCGGACGGTCCCGGTGACGACCAGGTCGGCGGCGAAGTGGGAACGGCTGGCGGTCATGCGTCCTCGCGTGTCAGCGGTGGAGAGGATCAGGCATGCGAGCTGTCGGACATGCCGCTCACTGCATCCTGGGCTTCCCACGGGCTGAGATCGGGACGCACCGCCATCACCGCCTGAACGGCGGCGCGGCGCGCTGCCAGATTGTCGCGGCCGGACCGGCGCGCGTCATCCATGGCGCGCCGGATGAGGTTCTTGAGATCCCCGTACTGCATCGTCGCAAATCCTCAAGCGTCGGCGGAGAACGGCTGCGGCCGTCCTGACACCGGTGGCACTCCAAGTCGATCTGTCGACGGGCACCGCCACGTCGCGGTTACGTTACCGATCATAGCCCGGAAGCCTGCTGCTACCATCGTTCCCGGCGGATAAGGCGTGACCGCCGTCACTCCGGGCCGGGCGCGGATAAGACGTCATCTGAAGGCCGCAGGGCAAGGGGTTGTGATTCAAGAACAACATCCCCTGTGCTTTTTCTGCAACACAGGGGTGGCAAAAACGGGGTAGACAGCCGCAGGGCTTGCCGCTCCGGGGGCGACTCCGCCTGCTGCGACGCGACTCGCGGAGAATCCTGGAGGATGCCGACGACGGGCCAGTAACCCCTTGATCCGCCTCAGGTTCTGTCCCAGGGGCCGGGCGGCCGGCGGTGGCGGTCGGAGAGTTTGACCGCCGGCACGCTGCCGCCGCCGCCCCGCCGCAGCTCCGATGCCTTCACCACCTGGAAGGGTCGGGAGCGGGCGCCGGCGAACAGCGGCACCCCCCGTTCGCGGAACAGCGGGATCAGCACCGCCCCGGCGATGAAGCCGCCGATATGGGCCAGGAAGGCGACGCCGCCCTGGTCGGCCGGCGCCTGCAGGCCGGAGATGGACTGCATCAGGAACCAGCCGCCCAGCACCACGGCGGCCGGCACGTTGATGATGCGGATGATGACCAGCAGCCACATGAACACCCGCACGTTGGCGCGCGGATGCAGCAGCAGGTAGGCGCCCAGCACCCCGGCGATGGCCCCCGACGCGCCCACCATGGGGATCACCGAGTCGGGCGCCGGCACGCTCTGCGCCAGCGCCGCCGCCACCCCGCACAGCAGGTAGAACACCAGGAAGCGGCCGTGGCCCATGCTGTCTTCGACGTTGTTGCCGAAGATCCACAGGTACAGCATGTTGCCGCCCAGGTGCAGCCAGCCGCCGTGCATGAACATGCTGCTGAAGATGCTGGCCCAGGCGGGAATGACGTCCACCTCCGCCGGCAGGGTCTGGCTGCCGAACAGCACCGCCGGAATGACGCCGAAGGAGTAGAGGGCCATGATCTGCTCCTCCTCCGACAGGCTCTGCTGCCACAGGAAGACGGCGATGCACAGGCCCATCATCATCCAGGTGACGAAGGGGGTGCGGTGGGTCGGGTTGTCGTCGGCGATCGGAAGGAACAGCATGCCCCCGAAGGTGCGGGCTGGGCGCCGCCGCCGCAAGCCTCCTGACGGGCGTCAGGCGGTTTTTCCGGCCTGCGCCATGGGGATGCCGGCGTTGCTGCGGCCCTTCAGCACCCGCCCGTACCACCGCCACAGCAACAGCGAGGCGGCGGAGCGCCACGGCCGCCAGCCTTCGCCCAGCACTTCCATGGTGGCGGCGTCGGGGCGTTTCGGCAGCTCCAGCAGGGCGGCGCAGGCGGCCTGCAGGGCGAGGTCGCCGACCGGCCAGACGTCGGGCCGGCCGAGGGCGAACATCAGGTAGATGTCGATGCTCCACGGCCCGATGCCGGGCAGCGGCAGCAGGGCGCGGCGGATGTCGTCGTCGGGCAGGGCGTCGAGGGCGTCGAGGTCGAGCCGCCCCTCCGCCACCTCCGCCGCCAGGGCCAGGGCATAACGCCGCTTCGGCCGCGACAGGCCGCAGGCGGTGAGGGCGGCATCGTCGGCGGCGGCGATGGCGGCGGGGTCCGGCCGCTCGCCGTAGGCCGCCGTCACCTTGGCCCAGATGGCGGCGCCGGCGGCGGTGGACACCTGCTGGTCGACGATGATGCGCAGCAGGGCCGGAAAGCCGGCGTCGCGCACCCGCGGCTCCGGCGCCCCGACGTCGAGCAGGGCGCGGGCAAGGCGCGGGTCGCGCTCCGCCAGGGCATCAAGGGCGGCGGCGAGGCTGGCGGGATCGTGCATGGGGCGCGGCCGGCGTCAGAACTGCAGCGCGACGATGCGGCCGTCCGACACCTTGCAGTCGGCGAAGCCGCCGCCGCCGAGGTAGCCGGGGGAGGCCAGCCGCAGCTCGCAGGTCATGCTGTGGCCGCGGTCGCTGATGAGCAGGGCGGAGGCGCGGCTGGTGCGCTCCGGCCCCTCGAACATCATGCCGCTGCCATAGCCGCCGCGGCGGTGGCCCCAGCCGAAGCCGGTGGCGACGCCGAAGCCGACGCTCGGTTCGGTGCGCTCCTCGATCACCTTGCCGCGGAACTGGTCGCCGCCCGGCAGGGTGATGGTGGCGAGCGCGGTCGGCCAGCTGGGCTGCTGCTCGATCACCATGTGGGCCTGCCCGGCGGGGCGGCCGCCCGGCTCGGTCACCACGCCGCCGCCCTGCACCGGCGCCATGGCGCAGCCGGCAAGGGCGAGGACGGCCGCGACGGCGGCAGCGGCGGACGGCAGCACTCTCACGGTCATGGTGTGAAGGCCTTCTCCAGGTCGCCGAGGATGATGTCGTAGGCCTCGGGCGAAATGCGGTGGGCGTGCTCGGGCAGGATCTCCAGCCGGTAGTGGCCGCCGAGGCGTTCCGCCGCCGCCGCCACCGCCGGCCCGTAGCCGCGGGCGCCGACGCCGCGGAAGCAGCAGGCATCGAACTGGTTGAGGATCTGCACCTGCCGACGCCCCGGCCCGGCGGCGCCGAGCACATAGAGATCGAGATAGGTGGCGATGCGGTAAATGTCAGCGCCCCGCTGTTCCCAGTCCTGCGGGCTGTTGGGCGGCAGCAGCGACAGGTGGACCGGCAGGCTGCCCGCCACCGGATAGCTGGCGGCGATGCGGGAATCGAGCGCCGCCGCCACCGTCACCGTCCAGCCGCCGCCCGACAGGCCGCTGGCGGCGATGCCGGTGTAGCCGTCCATCAGGCCCTGGTTGACGGCGACGATCAGCGGTTCCACGAACAGGCGGATGGGCGAGAAGTCGGCCGTTTCCAGCCACTGGAAGGTCTCGTGGTCGTGGCGTTCCGGCACTGCGATGCTGCCGTGCAGGGGCAGGTCCAGCACCTTCGGCGTCAGGTTGGGCTCGCGGTGGGGCATGGAGAAGGCGGTGACGGCATAGCCGGCGGCCAGGAAGCGGCGGATGGGCTCCCGCGCCGTATCGCTGAACAGGCTGCCGACATGGCCGTGGTTGTAGAGCATCAGCCGGCCGTTGGGCTCCGCCGGCACCAGATGATAGGCGACGGCGCCGTAGCCATGGGGCAGGGCGAGGCTGAAGCGGTCGATCTGCGCCGCCCCCACGTCGGCCAGCCGCTGTTCGTGGATGTCACGGTCGAGGATGTCGAACACCTTGGCGGTCGGCAGCCCCTCCGCCCCGAACACCCGCCGCACCAGCCGGTCGCGCACGGCATTGGCCTGCACGGCGGTGCCGGTGTGGATCAGTTCCGCCGCCCGCACCGGGTCGGAGTAGGGGGTGTCGGGCATCTCGGTGAAGGGGCGGGGGTTGGCGCTGACCTCGTCGCGCTGGGCGAGGATGGCGTCGCTGCGCACCACCAGCAGCACCAGCAGGGCGGTATTGGCGCCGGCGAACAGCGTGCGCAGCCAGCCGCGCCCGACCTCGCCGCGCAGGGCCGGGGCGAGCGCTGCCACTGCCAGATTCACCGCCGCCATGGCGAAGCCGACCTGATAGGCCACCCGCCGCTCCAGCAGCCAGCCGAACAGGTCCACCGCCTTCTTGTCGCCGAGGCCGAGGGGGATGGCGTAGAAGGCGGCCAGGGCGAACAGCAGCGACGCCAGGAACAGCAGCGCGGCGACGATGCCGAGGCCGCCGCCGCGGCGGCCGCGGGTGCGGCGGGAAAAGGCCATGGCGGCTACTCGATCTCGCGCATGTGGACCATCACCGACAGCATGCGGATGGGCAGCTTGCGCAGTTCCTCCGGCCCGTGCGGCGCCTCGGCGTCGAAGAACAGGCTGTCGCCGGGGGTCATCTCATAGATCTTCTGGCCGTGGCGATAGACCACCTCGCCCTCCAGCAGATAGAGGAACTCGAACCCCGGATGCTGGAAGGTAGAGGAAATGTCGGTCACTTCGGTCAGGGTGATGAGGTAGGGCTCCACCCCCAGCTGCTTGCCGATGGAATGGCCGAGCAGGGCGTAGTTGTGCCCCGCCTTGGTGCCGCGGCGGTCGATGGACAGGCCCTGGCCGGCCTTGACGAAGGTGGCGTCGCGCTGTTCCTCGAACTTGCGGAAGAAGCTGGTGACCGGCGTGTTCAGCGCCCGCGACAGGCTCTGCAGCGTCGACAGCGACGGCGAGGTCTGGCCGTTCTCGATCTTCGACAGCATGCCGGGCGACAGGTCGGCCTGGCGTGCCAGCTCCACCACCGTCATGCCGAGGCGGGTGCGGAACTCGCGCACCTGCAGGCCGATGGCGCTTTCCAGCGAGGTGGCGTCGCGGCCGCGGCTCGGCGCCTCGGCGGCGCGGCCGGCGGTGGTGGCGGCCGGGGCGGCGGCGGGAGAGAGGTTTCGGGCGTCGGTGCTCAACGATGGGGTCCGTCCGCAAGGATGCTCGCATGCACTATAGGGGGTTGCTGCGCCGCAGAGAAGTCCGCCCGCTTGCCCCGCCCGGCGCGGCGGAGTATGAGGGGCGGCGCAGGCAGTTCCTTGACCCACGTCCCGGCCGGAGTACCCCCATGACCCAGGCGACCCTCATCGACGGCAAGGCCTTCGCTCTCACCGTGCGCGAGCGCGTCGCCCGCGCCGTGCAGGTGCTGAAGGACCGCGACGGCATCACCACCGGCCTGGCCGTGGTGCTGGTGGGCGAGGACCCGGCCAGCCAGATCTATGTGCGCAACAAGCACAAGGCCACCGTCGACGCCGGCATGGAAAGCTTCGAGCACCGCCTGCCCGCCGACACCAGCGAGGCCGACCTGCTCGCCCTGGTGCGGCAGCTGAACGAAGACCCGCGCGTCAACGGCATCCTGGTGCAGCTGCCGCTGCCCAAGCAGATCGACGAGGCGGCGGTGATCGCCGCCATCCACCCCGACAAGGACGTCGACGGCTTCCACATCATCAATGCCGGCCGCCTGTGGACCGGCGGCGCCGGCACCGTGCCTTGCACGCCGCTCGGCTGCCTGCTGCTGCTCAAGCACCACCTGGGCGACCTGAGCGGCAAGAAGGCGCTGGTCATCGGCCGGTCCAACATCGTCGGCAAGCCCATGGCCGGGCTGCTGCTGAACGAAAGCTGCACCGTCACCGTCGCCCACTCGCGCACCCGCGACCTGGCCGCCGAGGTGGCGCAGGCCGACATCGTGGTGGCGGCGGTCGGCCGGCCGCAGTTCGTCAAGGGCGAGTGGCTGAAGCCGGGCGCGGTGGTGATCGACGTCGGCATCAACCGCATCGATGCCGGCGAGGGCAAGACGCGGGTGGTCGGCGACGTCGACTTCGAGTCGGCGCTGGCGGTGGCCGGTGCCATCACGCCTGTGCCGGGCGGCGTCGGCCCCATGACCATCGCCATGCTGCTCTACAACACCGTGCGCGCCACCTGCCTGCAGGCCGGCGTGGCCGTGCCGGCCGAACTGGACGCCTGAGCCGGGGCCGGGGACTGAGCCGGGCCGGAATGCAGAAGACCGGGCGCGATCGCTACCCGGTCTCCCGCACGACTGCCCGGCCCCACGCCCGACAGCCCATGTTCCGGGCAAAGTTTAGACTCATTCCGGACCGCAGCAAGGGTTTCTTCCGCTTGCGACCGCGGCCAGAGGGCCCGGCGGACGAGTCGGAGCCGGCGTTTCTGTCGACCGTCTGCAGCGCCGAGGAAAAAGGCATAATTCTTCCAATTTGCTACGGGTCTTTGTGGACAGGCGCCGCGGCCCTGGCATAATACCGACCGGTTTTATGGTTTCTCCTGCGGAGGGGGAGCCTGGTCGCCGCCTTCGGGCGGGGTTTTGGAGGGGTTGTTCCATGTCCGTTACCGGCAAGACGCTCGGCATCGTCCTCATCGGCCTCGTCGGCCTGCTGGTGTACCTGGCCATCCAGGTCGGCAGCGCGCTCGGCGTCGGCGTTGCCCATGCGCTGATCTACTTCGGTCTGTTCATGACGTTCTCGCTGCTGTGCCTCGTCATGTACCTGACCTCGGCGCCCGCCGCCGACTGACGCAGCCCTGCGTCCGGGGCGGCCCTGCCGCCTCACCGGGTTGAAAAGCCCGCCCCCGCCCTGTCCGCCGGATCAGGGTGCGGGCGGGTTTTTCGTGTCCGGGCTGCTCCCGGCGTCCGCTATTACGCCCCCGTCACATGTACCACCACCCGCCGGCGGTGGGGGCTGGCGCGGTGTTCGCAGACGTAGACCGCCTGCCAGGTGCCGAGCAGCAGCCGGCCGCCGCCCACCGGAATGGTCAGCGACACGCCGGTCAGGCTGCTGCGGATGTGGGCCGGCATGTCGTCCGGCCCTTCCAGGGTGTGGCGGTAGAGGCCGGGGTCGCGCGGCGCCAGGCGCTCCAGGTGGGTGGTCAGGTCGCGCAGCACGTCCGGGTCGGCGTTTTCCTGCACCGTCAGGCCGGCGCTGGTGTGCTGCAGGAACAGGGTGGCGAGGCCGGTGGTGATGCCGCTGCCGGCCAGCCAGCGGTCGACCTCCGCCGTGATGTCGACGAAGCCGGTGCCGCGGGTGGCGATCTCCAGCACGGTCTGCGCCTGGGTGAGCGGGGCGGGCATGGCGATGGTCTCCGGGTCAGACCAGCTGGTGCGGCGTCGGGTCGCCGTACTCGGCCACCAGCTGGCGGTAGGCTTCGGCCCGCAGGCGGGCGCAGTGGCGGTCGAACCGGCGGCGGGCGGCCGGATCGTCGGCGCCGTGGAGGGCCGCCAGCCGGTCGAGCAGGTCGGCATCGGTCGCCGTCGCCACCTCGGCCGCCAGGGCCTGAGGATCGAGCGGCAGGCCGGTGCCCTCTGCCCGCTCCGCCGCCACCCACTCGGCGATCAGGCGGATGGTGCGGGCGCGGTGGCGGAACAGGAAGGCGTCCAGCCGGCCGCACTCATACTCCTGCTTGCGCTCGAAGGCCTTGTGGAGGTCGAACATGGCCGGGTGTCCCTCTCGCTGATCCGTCCTGCCCGCCGCTGCCGCTGCCGCCGCCGGCGGCGCGTCAGCGCAGGGTGATGACCGCCTTGCCGATGACGCTGCGGTCCTTCAACGCGGCGATGGCGGCGGCCGCTTCCTGCAGCGGGAAGGTGCGGCTGACGCGGGGCTTCAGCAGGCCCTGGTCGTACCAGCGCAGGCATTCCGCAAAGCTGTCCTGCACCCGCTGCGGCGCCAGCCGGCGGTAGGCGCCCCAGTAGAAGCCGATGACGTCGACGTTCTTCACCAGCAGCAGGTTGGCCGGGATCTGCTGCACCGTGCCGCCGGCGAAGCCGATGACGATGAGCCGCCCGTCCGGCGCCGTGCAGCGCAGCGACTGGTCGAACACGTCGCCGCCGACCGGATCATAGACGACGTCGGCACCGCGGCCGCCGGTCAGTTCGCGCACCCGGTCCTTGATGCTCTCGGTCTTGTAGTCGATGCCGTGGTCGGCACCGTGTTCGGCCGCCACCGCCAGCTTGTCGGCGCCGCCGGCGGTGGCGATGACCGTCGCCCCCAGCGCCTTGCCGCATTCCACCGCCGTCAGCCCGACGCCGCCCGCCGCGCCGTGCACCACCAGCACCTCGCCGGCCCGCAGGCGGGCGCGGTCGGCCAGGGCGAAGTGGCTGGTGCCGTAGGCGATGGGGAAGCCGGCGGCGGCGGCGAAGTCCATGCGGTCGGAGATGCGGATGACGTCGGCGGCGCGGGCCACCGCTTCCTCGGCATAGCCGCCGTGGTCGAGCACCGCCATGACCCGGTCGCCCGGCCGCACATGGCTGACACCGGGTGCGACCTCGGTGACAATGCCGGCGACCTCGAAGCCGGGGGAGAAGGGGAAGGCGGGCTTTTCCTGGTAGCGTCCCTGCACGATCAGCCCGTCGGAAAAGTTCACGCCGGCGGCGTGGACCTCGATGCGCACGCCGCCCTCCACCATGGGCGGCGGCGGCACGTCGGACACCGTCAGCGCCTCGGGGGACATGAATTCGTGCACCACCACCGCCTTCATTGAAACCTCCTGCTTGAATGATCGGATTTTTCTCTTAAGGTTCGCCCTTCAAGAACACCAAGATGGGAGTTAACCCAACATGCGCGGCTATTTCGGCATCGGCGCCGAGAGCATCCACAAGCCCTACAACGTGGGCAACCTGTTCCGCTCCGCCCATGCCTTCAATGCCAGCTTCGTGTTTACCGTCAATGCCCAGTATGAACGGCGCATCGGCCACCGCACCGACACGTCGGACGCCCTGAAGGCCCTGCCGTTCTACCAGTTCGACAGCGCCGCGACGATGCTGTTGCCCAAGGGCTGCCGTCTGGTGGGGGTGGAATTGACCGACGACGCCATAGAATTGCCCAGTTTCCGGCATCCCCTGCAAGCGGCCTACATCATGGGGCCGGAACGGGGCAGCCTGTCGCCGGAGATGCAGGCGCGGTGCGATTTCATCGTGAAGATTCCGACCAAGTTCTGTCTGAACGTCGGCACCGCGGGCATCATCGTCATGTATGATCGGCTGCTCAGCCGGGGCCGGTTCGCGCCGCGGCCGGTGCGGCCGGGCGGCCCGACCGAGGATGTGCGCGAGCACGTGCATGGGGCGCCGGTGTTTCGTACCATGGAGGGCTTCCGCCGGCCGCCGCCGCTCGGCGAGGTGGAGGTGGCCGAGGCAACCCGCGGCGACGAGGACGACGACTGAACCACGGCGGCAAAGGGGGGCGGCACCTTGTACGACGGCGGCGCCGGCCCCACATCCGCCATGGCTTTGGACAACCCCTGCGACAAGAAGACGGAGTGAGAGACACATGCGACGCGCAAGACTTCCGGGCCTGCTGACGACCCTGTGCGCGCTCACCCTGGCCGCCTCTCCGGCCGCGGCGGCGGACCCGGAGACGCTTGGCGCCTACACGGACTGGACCGCCTATACCTTCACGGAGAACGGCAACAAGGTCTGCTACATGGCCAGCGCCCCCAAGGAAGCCAAGGGCAACTACGACCGGCGCGGCGACATCTTCGTGCTGATCACCCATCGCCCGGCCGACAACACCCGCGACGTGGTCAGCGTGGTGGCCGGCTACAGCTACAAGCCCGACAGCGACGTGCGGGTGGACATCGACGGCAAGAACCACACCCTGTTCACCCACGGCGAACGGGCCTGGGCGCGCGATTCCGCCACCGACCGCCGGCTGGTGGAGGCCATGCGCTCCGGCCGCAAGATGGTGATCCGCGGCACCAGCGAACGCGGCACCGCCACCACCGACACCTACTCCCTCAGCGGCTTCACCGCCGCCCACCAGGCCATCACCAAGGCCTGCGGCCTGTAAGCCGGCAGGCGACGGACCGGAAAAAGGGCCGGACGCTGGTGCGTCCGGCCCTTTTTCGTGGTGCGGGAGGGGGGAAGGCGGTCAGCTGCGGGCCCACAGCTCCCGCAGGCTGAGGTCGAACACGGCGCGGCAGTCGTGGCCGCCGGCGGCGGCAGTGGTGCCGGTCCGCTCGGCCACCGCCAGACAATCGTAGGCGGCCTGGGCGGTGGCGGCCTCGCGCGGCAGCACCGCGCCGGCATTGTTGGCCAGGGCGAGGCGCAGCGCTGCTTCCGACCGCAGCAGGGCGGGGGAGGTGGCGGTTTCCGGATCCGGCGTGGTGCCCTTGCCGGCGGCCTCGGCCTTGGCCTTGAAGACGCCGGCCTGAGCGTCGGGGACGGCTTCGGCCAGGGTGGTGTAGGCCTGGGCCAGGGCCTGCGGCCAGGCCTCGGCGGTGACGCCCGGAAGGGTGGTGGCCGGCGCGGCGGGCAGGACCGAACCGATGGTCTCGGGAGCCTTGGCCGAGTCGCCGGCGCAGGCGGCAAGACCGCCGGCCAGGGCCAGGGGAAGGATCAGGCGGGCCATCGTCGTCACGGCAAATCCTCTGCGGATGATCTGAACGGGCCGCGCAGCATGCCTGAGGATCGTGCAAAAATCATGGCACGGTGCGGCGTAGGGGCGGACTCTTTCGGCCAGGACAGGCCCCCGGCAGGCCCCAGGCGGGCGGCGCCACGCCAACCCGCACCGCCGGCGGGGGCATGTTGCGCTTTGCGCGCGGCGCCGGACGCCTTATATACGCGCTCATTCTGGAGAGCCCGACCATGACTGACGCCGCGACTGCCCCCGCGTTCGCCGAAACCAACTCGACCACCGACGACGGCATCGAGAAGCTGCCGCTGCAGGCCAGCGACGCCGCCACCCGTGTGGCCGCCGCCGCCGACCACGGCAAGCGCGACCTCATCGGCCTCAGCCGCGAGGAACTGGGCGCCGCCCTGGCCGAGCTGGGCGAGAAGCCGTTCCGCGTGAAGCAGGTGTGGCAGTGGATCTACAACCGCGGCGTCACCGATTTCGCGTCCATGTCCAGCCTGTCGAAGGATCTGCGGGCGAAGCTCGACGAGCATTTCGTCATCCGCCGCCCGGTGCGGCAGGTGGAGCAGACCAGCGAGGACGGCACCCGCAAGTGGCTGATGCGCTTTGCCGACGGCAAGGAAGCGGAAACCGTCTACATCCCCGACATGGACCAGACGCGCGGCTCGGTGTGCATCTCCAGCCAGGTCGGCTGCACCCTGACCTGCAAGTTCTGCCACACCGGCACCCAGCTGCTGGTGCGCAACCTGTCGTCGGCGGAGATCGTCGGCCAGTTCATGGCGGCGCGCGATTCCTACGGCGAGTGGCCGAGCCCGACCGATGAAAGCCGGCTGCTGTCCAACATCGTCATGATGGGCATGGGCGAGCCGCTGTACAACTACGACAACGTGGTCAAGGCGCTGAAGATCCTGGTGGACGGCGACGGCATCGCCCTGTCGCGCCGGCGCATCACGCTCTCGACCTCCGGCGTGGTGCCGGAGATGTACCGCCTGGGCGCCGACATCAACGTCAACCTCGCCGTCTCCCTGCACGCGCCGACGGACGAGATCCGCAGCCGCATCATGCCGATCAACAAGAAGTACCCGCTGGCGGAGCTGATGAAGGCCTGCCGCGAGTACCCCGGCGTTTCCAACGCGCGGCGCATCACCTTCGAATACGTCATGCTGAAGGACGTCAACGACAGCGACGCCGACGCGCGCGAGCTGGCGCGGCTGGTGAAGGGCATCCCCTGCAAGTTCAACCTGATTCCCTTCAACGCCTGGCCCGGCTCGGCCTTCGAGTGCAGTTCGTGGAACCGCATCCACCGCTTCTCCGACCTGCTGGCGGACCTCGGCTTCACGGCGCCGATCCGCATGCCGCGCGGCCGCGACATCCTGGCCGCCTGCGGCCAGCTGAAGTCGGCCAGCGAGCGCGAACGCAAGTCGCTGCTGAAGGCCCGGCTCGAAGCCGGCATCACCGACGACGATCACGACTGATGTCGGGGGCGGCCGCTAAGGGCGACGCGTCAGAAGTACGTCGGAGCGTGGCGACCCTGTCGTAGCAGGGCCGGAACGCGGCTGTGGTGGGCGATCCAGTCACGACTGCTCGGAGACAGCCAACCGGTGATCTGCAGGATGCCGTCATGGTCCTTTTCGAGGTGCCGCTCGAAAATGGGCTCATGGTGAGCGATCCTGTTACGGAGGGTGCGCAAGTAGTCGAGCGGTTCGTGAGCGTCTCGGCGCTTCAGGGGCGCCTCTGTCGTAAACGCCGCGCGCAGGGCGGGACGCCAGAGTGTCATCTCGTAGTTCGCCTTGCTCTCGCTCTGGTCGAACTTTCCGCCTCGCCCCAGCAGCGCCACCCAAAAGCCGAAGGACAAGCTCGCCACGATGTGCGGAGCATCCACGGTATACTTGCCCTTCAGCTTGTTCTTGGCGTCCGCGATCTGCTTCGTCGCCCCCTGATCGAGACCCGCTGCGGGATTGTCGTACCAGTCGGTGCCATACACGGCGGAGAGATGCCTGTGCATCGCGTTACGTAGTGCGATCTCCAGTCCCTGGAGCGGGCCATAGAACGCGGCGCTTACCGCTGTGTTCCATGTGTAGAGATGAACCGCGGCCTTGCGGTTGCCTTGCGTCGCGTTGAGGTATCGCGCGAATCGCTCTGGCGACAAGGATCGTTCGATGTCGTCCAATACGTCGTCGGCGTACACGAATGCCTTGACCTGGTATCCCTGTCCATCCATATTCATAGACGTACGCCCCGGACCCGCCTCTGCCTTTTGGTATGCGCCCGGGGCTCAGCGTTTGTGGGTCTGACGAAAGCCCATGGCCGCAACCATGTTACTGGTGGCGTCGGTATGCGGGCAAGTTCCGGTTGGTGGATAGGCCGCCGTTCTTGCACGAGTTTCCTGCTGAGCGGCCCTTCTCGCAGCCGGTATCGCTGGCAATCACCCATAGTCACGCTGAGACGAGCCCCCTAAGGCCCGTGGACTTCGCCTTCGATGCGGGTCAGCAGGTTGAGGAAGAAGGTCTGGTCCGTCGGCGACAGCTCGGCGTGGGTGCGCAGGAAGGGGGCGATCGGGCGGCCGCTGTAGCGGTTGACCAGCACGCCGTCGCGCAGGATCAGGCGGTCGCGGGTGAAGTCGGCGGCCTTGCCGTGGCAGATGCGGCAGTGCTGCTGGAACAGCGGCGGCGTCTCGGCCTGGGCGAGCAGCATGGACGCCAGCGCCGGGGCCTGGTCGGGCGGCACGCCGCCGCCATGGCGGAGAACGAAGCGGCCAAGCCGCTCCGCCGTCAGGCCGCGGTCGGCCAGAAACTCCTGCGCGAAGGGGCCGGCATCACCGTGACAGGCGGCGCAGCGGTCCTCGAACAGGCGGTGCAGGTCGGCCGCCGCCGCCGGGTGCGGCAGGCCCATGCCGGCGGCGGCAAGGGCGGCGCCCAGCAGCAGGGCGGTGACGGTCAGGCGGACGGCCATGGCGGCCTCCTTCGGCGGCGCGAACTCCCCCTCCGCCTGTCATGATGGCATCGGCCGGCCGCCGCCGCGACCGCTGCGGCGGGCCGGCAGCCATGCCGGATCAGCGCATCTCCAGCCAGGCGTTGATGAGGCCGTTGGTGGAGGCGTCATGGCCGCTCACCGGCTGGCCCTGCTGCAACTCGGGCAGGATCTGCTTGGCCAGCTGCTTGCCCAGCTCCACCCCCCACTGATCGAAGCTGTTGACGCCCCACACGGCGCCTTGCACGAACACCTTGTGCTCGTAGAGGGCGATCAGCATGCCGAGGCTGTGCGGCGTGACCTGGTCGAGCAGGATGGAGGTGGACGGCCGGTTGCCGGGGAAGACGCGGTGCGGCAGGGCGGTTTCGATGGCGGCCTCGTCCAGCCCCTTGGCGGCCAGTTCGGCCCGCACCTCGTCGGCGGTCTTGCCGCGCATCAGGGCTTCGGTCTGGGCGAAGAAGTTGCTGAGCAGGATCGCGTGATGGTCGCCCAGCGGGTTATGGCTGCGGGCGGCGGCGATGAAGTCGCACGGCACCAGCCGGGTGCCCTGGTGGATCAGCTGATAGAACGAGTGCTGGCCGTTGGTGCCGGGCTCGCCGAACAGCACCGGGCCGGTCTGGTAATCGACCGAGTCGCCGTCCACGGTCACCCGCTTGCCGTTGCTTTCCATGTCCACCTGCTGGAAGTGGGCGGGGAAGCGGTGCAGATACTGGTCGTAGGGCAGGATGGCATAGCTGTCGGCGCCGAAGAAATCCACGTACCACAGGCCGATCATGGCCAGGATCACCGGGATGTTGTGGTCGAGCGGCGCGGTGCGGAAATGCTCGTCCATGGCGTGGGCGCCGGCCAGAAGCTCCTCGAACCGGTCGAAGCCGATGGCGATGGCGATGGGCAGGCCGATGGCCGACCACAGGGAATAGCGGCCGCCCACCCAGTCCCAGAACTCGAACATGTTGGCGGTGTCGATGCCGAAGGCGGCGACGTCGCGGGCGTTGGTCGACAGGGCGGCGAAATGGCGGGCAACGGCGTCCTCGCCCAGGGCTTCCACCAGCCAGCGGCGGGCGGTGTGGGCGTTGGTGAGGGTTTCCTGCGTCGTGAAGGTCTTCGACGCCACCAGGAAGAGGGTGGTTTCCGGCCGGCAGGCCTTCAGCACCTCGGCGATGTCGCTGCCGTCGACGTTGGAGACGAAGCGCACCGTCAGGCCGTCCTGGTGGTAGGGCTTCAGCGCCTCCACCACCATGCGCGGGCCGAGGTCGGAGCCGCCGATGCCGATGTTCACCACATCGGTGATGCGCTGGCCGGTGGCGCCGGTCCAGGCGCCGGAGCGGACGCGGCCGGTGAAGTCCTTCATCTTGTCCAGCACCGCCGTCACCGCCGGCATGACATCCTGCCCGTCCACCAGGATCGGCCGGCCGGAGCGATTGCGCAGGGCGACGTGCAGCACGGCGCGGTCTTCGGTGGTGTTGATCTTCTCGCCGCTGAACATGGCGTCGCGGCGGGCTTCCACCCCCCGCTCGCGGGCGAGGTCGAGCAGCAGGGCCAGGGTGGCGTCGGTGATGCGGTTCTTCGAGAAATCGACCAGCAGGCCGGGCAGGCGGCGCGACAGGCGGGCGAAGCGGTCGGCGTCGGAAGCGAACAGGTCGCGCAGGTGAACCTCGGCGATGCGGCCGTGGTGCTGCGCGAGGGCCTGATAGGCAGTGCATTCGGTCAGACGCGACATGATCCCGGTGTCCTCCTTCTCGAAGCTGGCGTCCCCTCGCCAACGCCAGGGGACGTTAGCAGGCTTCAGGACGCCGCAACAGGGGAGGCCGCGTGACCCTTTCGCGGCGGACGGGAGGGGATCAGCGGTCGGAGCGGGCCGCCACCGCCGCCACCGCCGCCACCTCGCCGCCGCTCCAGGCCGGGGCGAAGGAGGCGGCGGGATCGTTCAGCAGGCGGGCGATGCGGCCGGCATGCTGCTGGTAGAGCGGGCGGTCGGCCATGTCGAGGTCGAGCACATGGCGGTACCACCAGTCGACGATGATCGGCAGCACCGCCCGCACCCGGCCGGCATCGCGGCTGTCCAGGTAGTCGGCGCGCACTCCATCCGCCCAGGCGGTGAAGGCGGCGTGGGCGGCTTCATGGTCCTCGTCCACCGCCAGACCGAGCAGGCGGTGCAACCGCTCCTCCCGCTCGGCATGGCCGCGGGTCAGCTCCAGATAGGCTGTCAGCAGGCCGGACACGACCTCGAACGGCTCCTGCTTGCGCAGGGCCAGGTCAAGCTGACGCACCAGCGCCAGCAGTGCGCGGTGATCGGCGTCAAGCGCGTCGCACCCGACACTCATGTCGGGTGACCACAGCAGATCGGGCATGGGCCCCTCGTTTCCCTTGCCGGCCAGACGCCCCACAACGCCCCCGCCACGCGCCGGCACCATCCACAGCCGGCGCGGTAGTAAAGTCTGGCTCATTTCACGATGCAGTAGACTATACCTGCTAACGCCGCAGCAGCATACTCGGGCTTAGGTAATAGTTGTGAACCGCCATTGACACGACGAAGGGCCCGTCGGGTGGTTCCGACGGGCCCTTATCCGAAGGTGCAGCGGCGGGAAGCGACCGGATCAGTTCGAGGCGCTACCGCCGCCCGCGGCAGTGCCGGCGGCGTCCTTGGCGGCTTCCTCCGCCGCCTTGCCGACCACCACCACCAGCAGGTTCTGCGGCTGCAGCAGGCGCTGGGCGACGCGCTTGACGTCGTCGATGGTCACCGCCTCCACCTGGGCGTTGCGGGTTTCCAGGTGGTCGATGGGCAGTTCGTCCAGCTGCATGGACAGAAGGATGCCGGCGATGGCCGGGGTGGAGGAGAACCGCAGCGGGAAGGCGCCGGTGAGGTAGGTCTTGGCGTCGGCAAGCTCGCCTTCGGTGGGGCCGGCGGCGGCCATCTTGCGCCATTCCTCGCGGATGACCTCCATGCTGGTCTCGAAGCGGGCGCGCTGGGTCGCCACGCCGCCGATCATCAGCGCCGCATGGTCGAGGGTATAGAGATAGCTGTAGACGGAGTAGGCGAGGCCGCGTTCTTCCCGCACCTCCTCCATCAGCCGCGATGAAAAGCCGCCGCCGCCGAGGATGTAGTTGAGGATGTAGGCGGCATAGAAGTCGGGGTCGTCGCGCGGGATGCCGCCATGGCCGAACACCGCCACCGTCTGGGGAATGTCCATCTCCACCGCCACGGTGCGGCCGGTGAAGTCGGGGCTGGCGTCGGGCACCTTGGCGAGCGGGCTGCTCTGCGGCAGGCCGCCGAACACCCGGTCGAGCACCTGCTTCAGCTCGTCCGGCGTGATGTCGCCGGCAACGCCAACCACCAGATCCTCCCGGTTCAGGCGGGTGGCGGCGAAGTCGCGCAGGTCGGCGGCGGTGATGGCCTGCACGCTCTCCGCCGTGCCCTGCACCCGCTTGCGGTAGGGATGATCGGGGAAGGCGGCCTCGAACCACGCTTCCGAGGCCACCTTGTTGGCGTCCTGGGCGTCGAAGCGCAGGCCGGTGAGGATCTGGCTGCGGATGCGCTCCACCGGCTCGTCGTCAAAGCGCGGCTGGGTGAGCGCCAGATGCAGCAGCTCGTAAGCGTCCTCTCGGTTGTCGCTGATGGTGCGCAGGCTGCCGGAGAAGCTGTCCAGGCTGGCGCTGAAGCGCAGGTCGATGGCGAGATCCTGCAGCCGCGACTGGAAGGCGAAGCTGTCCAGCTCGCCGGCGCCTTCGTCCAGCAGGCCGGACACCATGTTGGCGAGGCCCTGGCGCTCCTGCGGGTCCTGCGCCGAGCCGCCGCGGAAGGCGAACTGCAGCGAGATGATGGGCAGGGTGTGGTCCTCGGCCAGCCACGCCTCGATGCCCTGGTCGGAGACCACGCGCTGCACCTCGACGATGGCCTGCGCCGGCCATACGGCGACCAGCAGCAGGCCGAGGCCGGTGGCGGCAGCGCGAAGGGTGGTACGGATGCTCATGATGCGGGTCTCCCTCAGCCGGCGCGGTCGCCGGCGGCGGTGGCCGGCGGAACGGTGCCGCCGGCGGCGGCGGCGGGGGCCTGCGGCAGCAGCACGCCGGTGGCCGACTGGCTGCCGCGCAGCACCTTGCGGGCCACCTGCATGACCTGTTCCGGCGTCACCTCGGCGATGCGGCGCGGCCACGCCTGCACGTCGTCCAGGGTGGAGCCGGTGGCGAGCGCGGCGCCGATGGTGCGGGCGGCCGACTGGCTGGAGTCGCGGGCATAGACCAGCCCGGCCTTCAGGCGCTGCTTGGCCAGCTCCACTTCCTCCGCCGTCACGCCGTCGGTCAGCAGGCGCTCCACCTCGGCGTCGATGGCCGCTTCCACGTCTTCCGGCGTGCGGTCGGCGGCGGGTGTGCCGTAGAAGCCGAAGGTGCCGAAGTCCACCGCCGTGGCGCGGTAGAACGAGCCCGCCGCCACCGCCACCCGGCCCTTCACCACCAGTTCCTGATACAGCCGGCTGGTGGAGCCGCTGCCGAGGATTTCCGACAGCACCTGCAGGGCGTAGGCCTCGCCGGGCTCGCCGAGGGCATAGCTCGGCGCCACGTACTGGCGGCTCCACGAGGCCTGGCTGACGCGCGGGTGCTGCATGACGACGCGGCTGTCGGCCGGCGGCGGCAGGTCGCGCACGCGCTCGCGGTTGAAGTCGGGACCGCGCGGGATGCTGCCGTAATGCTGCTGCGCCAGCTGCCGCACCTGCTCGACGGTGGCGTCGCCGGCGACGATGAGCACGGCGTTGTTGGGCGCGTACCACTGGCGATAGAAGGCGATGGCGTCGTCACGGCTGAGCGTCGCCAGTTCATGCTCCCAGCCGATCACCGGGTTGCGGTAGGGGTGCACCGTCCACAGCGCCAGGTCCACCCGCTCGCCCAGCAGGGCGGAAGGTTCGTTGGCGACCCGCGACAGCCGTTCCTCCATCACCACGTCGCGCTCGGTCAGCACCGTCTGTTCGTCCAGGCGGGTGTTGGCCATGCGGTCGGCTTCCATGCGCATCACCAGATCAAGGCGGTCGGCGGCGATGTTCTGGAAGTAGGCGGTGTAGTCGGCGGCGGTGAAGGCGTTGTCGGAACCGCCATTGCGGGCGACGATCTTGGAGAACTCGCCGGGCGGAATTTCCTCGGTGCCCTTGAACATCAGGTGTTCGAACAGGTGGGCGATGCCGGACTTGCCCGGCGGCTCGTCGGCGGCGCCGACCTTGTACCACACCATCTGGGTCACCACCGGCGCCCGGTGATCGGGGATGACCACCACCTGCAGCCCGTTGTCGAGGGTGAACTCGTGGGCGTCGAACACCTGGTCGAGGACGGCGGCTTCGGCCCGGGCGGCGGCCGGCGCGGCGGTGGCGACGGCCAGCGTCAGCAGCAGGGCCGACGCGGCCCGCGGCACCGTGCCGGTCGGGAAAGCGGGAAACGGCATGCCTGACTCCCTGCGGAAAAGGCGCAGGCCCGGCCGGTTCCGCACCGACCGGGCCCGGTGAAACGTGCCTGGCATATGGGCCCGCGGCGGCGGCGTCACAAGCGCCGCCGGCCGGTACGGCCTTAGAACAGACCTTCGAGAATGGCCTTGCGGCGACGCTCGATGCGCGGCGTGTCACCGTCGGTAACGGGCGTGCCGAGCGCCTGGTTCTCGCGGATGCGGCGGGCTTCCCCTTCCGGGTCGACCACGGTGCCCGGCGGCTCCGGCTGGCGCCAGAACACCAGGCGGTCGGTGAAGCTGCGGCTTTCCTCGGCCAGGACCGAGGCCTCGCGGTTGACCACCGACCGGATGTCGTCCGGCGCCTGGGCGGCGCCCGACTTGGCGAGCAGGGTCGATTCGCCGGGGCTGAGGCCGGCGTTGAGGTAGGCCTGCTGCACCTGCTGGCCGGTCAGGGCGCGGCGGGCCTGCATCTCGGCGGTGCCTTCCTGCGGCCGCGGCGCACCGGGGCGCGGCGGGGTGAGGGCGAACTGCGGCGGCACCGACAGCGGCGCCCGCGACACCACCGAGAACTCGTCCGGTGCCTCGCGTTCGAGGCCCAGCATCTGCTTGGTGTTGCCACAGGCGGAAAGGGTCAGCGCGCAGGCCACGCTGCCGCCGATCAGCCAGACGGATCGCAAGGAGGACGAAAACTTCACAGGTCTGAACTCCGTCGTGCTGTCTACTCCGGCGTGCGCTCGGAGGGCCGGAAGAGGTTGTCGAGCACCAGAATCGCCGCGCCGATGACGATGGCGGCGTCCGCAACGTTGAACGCCGGCCAATGATAGCCGAAAGCGTGGAAATCAAGAAAGTCCGCGACGGCCCCCCAGCG
Organism: Caenispirillum bisanense; assembly: GCF_039523075.1. NCBI lineage: Bacteria > Pseudomonadati > Pseudomonadota > Alphaproteobacteria > Rhodospirillales > Novispirillaceae > Caenispirillum > Caenispirillum bisanense. The sequence continues at coordinate 23,619 of NZ_BAAAEP010000033.1, read as the reverse complement.
CAGCCGATCGACCACATTGCCGATGGCGCCGCCGATGATGGCCGCCAGCGCCAGCCGCGACGCCCGCGACGGCTCCCGCGCCATCCACACCAGCAGCGCCGCCGCCACCACCAGCGACAGGCCGATCAGCACCCACGCCTGGGTGCCGGGGGTGTTGAACATGCCGAAGGAGACGCCGTAGTTCCACGCCATGACCAGATTGAAGAACGGCGTCACCTCGATCACCCGCGGCACGGCCATGACGGAGTCGACGATGATGATCTTGCTGATCTGGTCGGCCACCAGGATCACCGCCGCCAGCACCAGGCCGGGGATCATGGGGCGGAAGGAGAAGCTCATGCGGCGGGCTCGTGGCGGTTGCGGAAGAGGCGGGGCAGGCGGGGCCTGAGGGTCAGGTCGGGGTGCCGGCGGGCGGCGGGGCCGACCACGGCACCTCGGCGGCGACGCCAGCCTGAACCGGAAGTTCGGCGAGAATACGGCGGGCGGCGGTGCTGTCGTCGGCGATCTGACGGCGTAGCTCCTCCAGGCCGGAAAACTTGCGCTCCGGCCGCAGGTGCTCCACCAGCGCCACCCGCAGGTGCTCGCCATAAAGGTCGGGGGCGGTGTCGAACAGGTGCACTTCCAGCAGCAGCGCCTGCTTGTCGAAGGTGGGGCGGCGGCCGAAGTTGGCGACGCCGTCGTGCCAATGGGTCTGGGCGCCGCGGTCGATGCCGGCCCGCACGGCATAGACGCCGGTCGCCGGCCGCAGCAGCTCGCCCAGCGAGACGTTGGCGGTGGGGAAACCGATGGTGCGGCCGCGGGCGTCGCCGTGCTCCACCCGGCCCTCGATCTCCCAGTAGCGGCCGAGCAGCCGCGCCGCTTCCTGCGGCTGGCCGTCGCGCAGGGCGGTGCGGATGTTGGTGGAGGAATAGACGGTGCCGTCGGCGGCGGTGATGGAGCCGACCGAGGTGACGTCGAAGCCGTATTCCACCGCCATGCGGCGCAGGAAGGCGACGTCGCCCTGGCGGCCCTGGCCGAACACGTAGTCGGCGCCCACCACCACATGGCCGACACCGAGGCCGGCCACCAGCACGTCGCGCACGAACTCTTCCGCCGTGCGGGCGGCGAAGGCGGCATCGAAGTGCTGGGCATGGAGGAAATCGAGGCCGATCGCCTCCACATGCCGCGCCTTGGTGCGGAAGCTGGTCAGGCGGAAGGGTTCGAGGTCGGGCCGGAAGACGATGCGCGGATGCGGCTCGAAGGTCATTGCCCCCGCCGGCCGGCCCTGCTGCCGTGCCAGCCGCAACGCGGTGCCGAGGACCGCCCGGTGGCCCAGGTGGACGCCATCGAAGTTGCCGAGGGCGACGACCGCACCCCGCACGTCGGGCGAGACCTCCTCGTAGTGGCGGAAGATGCGCATGGGCGCTGCGGGCGACTCTCTGAGGTTGACCGGCGGGACCAGACCCTGTCCCTGATGGAGGGTCAAGGGGTAGAGCATAACGCGCGCCGAGGCAAGCATGGCGCACCGGGTGGGGAACGGCCCCGCCGGGGGGCCGCGCGCGGGCCTTGTGCGGCCTGCGGCATCGCCTATACTGCGCCCTTCGCCAATTCCCACACTTATGGTTCAAGGGCGCATCATCATGAAGAAGGGCGACGTGAAGAAGGTCGTGCTGGCCTATTCGGGCGGCCTCGACACCTCCATCATCCTGCGCTGGCTGCAGGAAGAGTACCGTTGCGAGGTGGTCACCTTCACCGCCGACATCGGCCAGGGCGAGGAGCTGGAGCCTGCCCGCAAGAAGGCCGAAATGCTCGGCATCAAGGAGATCTACATCGAGGATCTGCGCGAGGAATTCGTCCGCGACTTCGTGTTCCCCATGTTCCGGGCGAACACCCAGTACGAGGGCGTCTACCTGCTCGGCACCTCCATCGCCCGCCCGCTGATCGGCAAGCGCCTGATCGAGATCGCCGAGGCCACCGGCGCCGACGCCATCTCCCACGGCGCCACCGGCAAGGGCAACGACCAGGTGCGCTTCGAGCTGACCGCCTATGCGCTCAAGCCCGACATCAAGGTCATCGCGCCGTGGCGCGAGTGGGACCTGAACAGCCGCACCAAGCTGATCCAGTACGCCCAGGACCACCAGATCCCCATTCCCAAGGACAAGCACGGCGAGGCGCCCTATTCCATGGACGCCAACCTCATGCACATCTCCTATGAAGGCAAGGCGCTGGAAGACCCCTGGGTCGAGCCCGACGAGGATATGTTCCGCCTGACCGTCAGCCCCGAGAAGGCGCCCGACAAGGCGGAATACATCGAGGTCGAGTTCAAGCAGGGTGACGCCGTCGCCATCAACGGCGAGAAGCTGTCGCCGGCCGCGCTGCTCACCAAGCTGAACGAGCTGGGCGGCAAGCACGGCATCGGCCGCCTGGACCTGGTGGAGAACCGCTTCGTCGGCATGAAGTCGCGCGGCGTCTACGAGACCCCGGGCGGCACCATCCTGCTGGTGGCCCACCGCGCCATGGAGAGCATCACTCTCGACCGCGAGGAAGCGCACCTCAAGGACGAGCTGATGCCGCGCTATGCGGAACTGATCTACAACGGTTTCTGGTTCGCGCCGGAGCGCCTGATGCTGCAGGCCGCCATCGACCAGACCCAGAAGAACGTCAACGGCGTCGTGCGCCTGAAGCTCTACAAGGGCAACGTGACCGTGGTCGGCCGCCAGTCGCCGAACTCGCTCTACCGCATGGACTACGTGACGTTCGAGGAAGACACCGTCTACGACCAGTACGATGCCAACGGCTTCATCCGCCTGAACGCCCTGCGTCTGCGCCTGGGCAAGATGGCCCGCGGCTGAGGCCGGACCTCCGTCGGAACGGAAAGGGGCGGCACCGCAGGGTGCCGCCCCTTTTGCTTGCCCGCCTTGCCGGCTCAGTACCCCGAGCGGTCGCCGCCGATGAGGGACATGAACTCGCGCCGGGTGGTCGGGTTGTCGCGGAAGGCGCCCAGCATGCGGCTGGTGACCATGGTGACGCCCGGCTTGCGCACGCCGCGGGTGGTCATGCACTGGTGGGCCGCCTCGATCACCACGGCGACGCCCTTGGGCTGCAGCACGTCGTTGATGGCGTTGGCCACCTGGGCGGTCAGCTTTTCCTGGATCTGCAGGCGCTTGGCATAGATCTCCACCACCCGCGCCAGCTTGGAGATGCCCACCACCCGGCGTTCCGGCAGGTAGGCGATGTGGGCCTTGCCGATGATCGGCACCATGTGGTGTTCGCAGTGGCTTTCGATGCGCACGTCGCGCAGCAGCACCATCTCGTCGTAGCCGTCGGTTTCCTCGAAGGTGCGGCGCAGCACGTCCTCGGGGTCTTCGTCATAGCCGGCGAAGAATTCCTCGTAGGCGCGCACGACGCGGGCGGGGGTGTCCACCAGCCCTTCGCGGTCGGGGTTGTCGCCGGCCCAGCGCAGCAGGGTGCGGACGGCGGCCTCGGCCTCCTCGCGGGTCGGGCGGCTGCCGGTCGCGGCGGTGGAGGCGGCGGCGGCATCGCGGAAGTCGCGCACGGCGCTGGGGATCTTGACGGCTTTGGTATCGCTCACGGGCTCAACTCCCATCTCTCGGTCCGCCGGGCGGGCCGGCGTCTCCTATGTCGTGCGGGGTGGCAGCGGGCGCAACCGCCATTCGCTTCCTCCGAACGGGTCAGGTCTGTCTACGGGGGTGGTGCCGCCTCAGTTCACCGCCGCGCGGTCGTGGGGGCTGTCGAGGGAGAAGGCCGGCACCGCCGCCTCGAACTGCTCGCCGTCCTCGTCCACGAAGCCGTAGGCGCCGACCATGATGCCCGACGGCGTCGGCAGCGGCGTGCCGCTGGTGTACTCGAAGCTGTCGCCGGGGTGGATGACCGGCTGCTCGCCGACCACGCCGGCACCGCGCACTTCCTGCACCCGGCCGCCGGCGTCGGTGATGCGCCAGTAGCGGTTCACCAGCTGCACCGAGGTGGGGCGGCCGTTGGTGACGGTGACGTGATAGGCCCACACGAAATGGCCGCCGCCGGGCGACGACTGGTCCTCCAGGAAGACGGGCCGGACGCGGATGGTGATGCCGTTGGTCGTCTGTTCATACATGCGGGAAGGCCTTCGTCGGTGACCGCCCGCGGCGGACGGGCGGGCGCGCGGGCGCCCTGACAAGGTAGGGTGCGGCGCCGGCCAGTGCAAAAAAAATCCCCGCCGGAGGCCGGCGGGGAAGGCAGTGAGAGAGAGTGAGAGAGTAGAGAGTCGAGATGGACCTCGGGGAAGGAAACGGCACTACCCCCCTTGGGGTTCCACCCCGGCATAGAAATATTTCGGGTCGGCGTGTGGCCGGCGCAACCCCTTCAACCGAAGGGAGGGGGCAGGCCATGCCGGACCCGTCCCGCCGAACCCCCCGCACCCGCCCGCACCGGCGCGGACGCAGGGGAACCCTGGCGCCGGCAGGAACCGCCGGCGCAGGACGCCGATCCCACCTTTCGCGAAGGCTGGAAACGGCGCCCGGTATGCCGTCTACGCCCGAAGGCGGAGGCCGGCGCAGCCGGGGGAGGGCGGTTGCGCCCTCGGTCCCCGTGCTATTGCATCCATAAGTCCACGCCCATGCCGCGGGCGAGGGCCGAGGTCTGCACCTCCGGGTTGTTCCAGGTGGCGTCGACCACCCGCGCAAAGAAGGCGTCGCGGCAGCCGAGCGCGGCGTCGCCGCCGGCCGCCCAGCACTCCAGGGCATCTTCCGCCGGCGCCAGGGCGTAGGACGGCGTGCCGCCCTCTTCCAAGCCGTCGAGCAGGCTGCGGGCGTCGGCGATCTCGCCGAGCATTTCTTCCGGCAGCGGATCGGTGGGGTCGGCCGCCAGCGCGGGCGCCGCGGCGCCTCCCAGCGCCAGGGCGGCGGTCAAGGCGGCGGCAAGCGCGAACCGTGTCATGGTGTCCTCCTTCGCGTGCCTGTCCAGTTGTTCCAGTCTGTAAAAACAACGTGGCGACACGCGGGCAGGTCCCGTGACCATTTTCGGGCAGTCCTTACGCCGCCTTTACATCGGCGGCCAAAGTCTTCTAGCCCAAGGCAATTTCCAGATCGCGGACGAGATCGCCGGCATCCTCCAGGCCCACCGACAGCCGCAACAGGCCCGGAGTCAGCCCCTGTGCCACTTTTTCCTCATCGGGCAGCGAGGCGTGGGTGGTGGTGGCGGGATGGCAGATGAGGCTCTTGGCATCGCCCAGGTTGTTGCTGATGTCGATGAGCGACAGGCGGTTCAGCAGCCGGAAGGCCGCGTCCTTGCCGCCCTCCACCTCCAGCGCGACGATGGTGCCGCCGCCGCTCATCTGGCGGGCGGCAAGGTCGGCCTGCGGATGGCTGGGCAGGGTGGGGTAGATCACCCGCGCGATGCCACGGCCGACCCGGCTGTCCAGGAAGGCGGCGACCCGCTCGGCGTTGGCGACGTGCCGCTCCACCCGCAGGTCCAGCGTCTCCAGCCCCTTCAGCAGCACCCAGGCATTGAAGGGCGACAGGCAGGGGCCGGTGTGGCGCAGGAACATGCCGATCTTGTCCTCGAACCACGTCTGGTCGTTGGTGAGGATGGCCCCGCCGAGGCAGCGGCCCTGGCCGTCGATGTGCTTGGTGGTGGAATAGACCACCACGTCGGCGCCCAGCGCGAAGGGCTTCTGCAGGATGGGCGTCGCGAACACGTTGTCGACGATGACCAGCGCCCCGGCGGCATGGGCAAGGGCACTCACGGCCGCCAGGTCGACCAGTTCCAGCGTCGGGTTGGAGGGGGTTTCGATGAACACCGCCTTGGCCGGGCGCTCGAACGCCCGCTGCCAGTCGGCGAGGTCGGGGCCGTGGACGAACTCCACCTCCACGCCCCACTTGGGCAGGATGTCGGCGATGATGTAGCGACACGACCCGAACAGCGCCCGGCTGGCCACCACCCGGTCGCCGGCCTGAACGGTACATGCCAGCGCCGCGAACACCGCCGCCATGCCCGAGGCGGTGGCGCGGCAGAAACGGGCGCCCTCGATCAGCGCCAGCCGTTCCTCGAACACGTCGATGGTCGGGTTGCGGAAGCGCGAGTAGACGAAGCGGTCCTTGTCGCCGTTGAAGCTGGCCTCGGCCTCCTCGGCGCTGTCATAGACGAAGCCCGAGTTGAGGTAGAGCGCCTCCGACGTCTCCGAGAAGCCGGAGCGGTTGACGCCGCCGCGCACCTGGCGGGTGCGGGCGGACCACTCGGCGGGGCCGAAGGCGGCGGGGGAATTGGTGTCGTGGGTCATGGCAGCGGACCTCCGAAAACAAAAAAGCCCCGACCGGATAAGCGATGCGGTCAGGGCTTCCCTTCGGACGCCTCGACCTTTTAGCGAATTGTTTTACGTGGCCGCAAGCCGGTCGACCAAATCACCACGTTGCCTTCTTCCCTAACGGAAACCGCCGGGGCGGTCAAGGCCGCCGTGGCGGGCGGCGGCGGGGCGGCGACTCGCCCTTGACGGCGGCGCGCCGGCACCGTTCAATGGGTCCATGCGACAGAAAACGACCATCGTCCGCTTCACCCTCACCGCCGGCTGCATCCTCGCAGGCTAGCCGGCCCCGGTCGTGCGCCCGCTGCGGCCGACCGGCCGGGGCCGCCGCACCGGGTTCTGCCGCACTGTCGGCCCCGTCGCATCCCCCTGATCCGCTCCGCCCGCTGCGCCATCGGCGCCGGCGGAGCCTCGCCGTTCCAACGGTTCCGATCCCGATTCCGTGCCCGTTCAAGGAGGCCGCCATGACCGCCGACACCACCGTCGCCCGCCCGCCCGTGTTCGTCACGCCCGAGGACTTCAACCGCCTCTACACCCTGGCCGAGGATGCCGCCCGCCGGGTGCCGGCGGTGGCCGACTACCTGCTGGACGAACTGGAGCGCGCCACCCAGGTGCCGGCGGCGCAGCTGCCACCCGATGCGGTCACCATGGGCAGCCGGGTGCGCTACCGCGACGACGCCACCGGCCGCGAGCGGACGGTGACGCTGGTCTTCCCCGGCGAGGAAAACGCCGACGCGGCCGCCGTGTCGATCCTGACGCCGGTGGGGGCGGCGCTGTTCGGCATGCGCGCCGGCGCCGCCATCGACTGGCAGACCCCGGGCGGCGAGCGCCGCACCCTGACCGTCCTGGAGGTGGAGCCGCCCCGACGCGACGGGTGAGGGGACCGAGGGGGGGGCTGGAGATCAGGTGCCTTCAGCCGCCGCCTCCTGCATGCCCGGACCGGACCCGCGCCTCCCCTGTCCGTTGGCGGGACTCGCGGCACCCGCTCCGCGAGAAAAATATCCCCCGACTCGCCCTGGCGTCTTTACCTCCCTCCCGTTCGTGGGTATCAATCACAGGCAGCGCTAACATCTGCGATTCGCCTGAGGTTGTGCCGATAGCGCAACTCGCATGGACTTTAGCGAGAAGGGGAGGGTGTGATGCAACGTAGGGATTTCATGAAGCTGTCGGCGGCCGCTCTGGCGGCGCCGTACATCGTGACCGGGGTGTCGGGGGCGGCCCGGGCCGCCGGCGGTGGCAAGCGGGTTCGGCGGGACGTCATGAAGATGGACGCCAGCGATCCGTTCTTCCGCCAGTACGCCCAGGCCGTCGCCGCCATGCACAACCTGCGGAAGGACGATACCCGCACCTGGCGCAATCAGGCGCTCATCCATCTCCACCACTGCCCGCACCACAAGGAAGACTTCGTCCACTGGCACCGCTGGTACCTGAACTACTTCGAGCAGATCTGCGGCGAGCTGATCGGCGAGCCCGACTTCGCGCTGCCGTACTGGAACTGGTCGGAGAACGGCGGCCGCATCCCCGATCCGTTCTATGATCTGGAGCCGCTCAACGTCGTCTTCTGGAACGACAAGAGCGACGCCCAGTCCGACAACTGGGGGCCGGACGAGGTGGTCACGGTCGGCGTGCGCGGGCTGACCAAGGGCGTCGGCCTGCAGGACCGCGAGGCGCCGGGGCAGGACTTCTTCTCCTACGAGAAGATCCGCACCATCCTGGAAAGCCCGACCTTCGAGATCTTCACCAACCAGCTTGAGCGCCAGCCCCACGACAAGGGCCACGTGATCGTCGGCGCCATGCCGCAGGGTCAGCCGCAGGGCCACATGGGCGACGGCATGTCGCCGCTCGACCCCATCTTCTGGCTGCACCACTGCAACATCGACCGCCTGTGGGCGCAGTGGGAGGCGGCGAGCCCCGAACATCGCACCGTCATCTCGCGCAACTACGACTACTCCAACAACTTCGTCGACGCCAAGGGCAACCCGGTGCCGGTGGCCGATGCCAACTCGGCGGTCGATCTGAAGAACTTCGACTACATCTACGACACCATGCAGGCCTCGGCGGTGGAACTGGCCGGCGTGCTGGAAGGCGCGCCGCGGGGCGAACAGCTCCTGCTGGCTGCCTCGGCGGTGTCGGCGGTGCCGCAGGTGCTGGGGTCGGTGGCCGTGAAGGACCGCGCCTCCCTGACCGAGGCGGCGACGGCGACGGTGGCGGCCGGCAACCTGACTGATGCTATGTTCAGCTCGCGCGTGTTCTGGGCGGCCAGCCCGCTGGCGGTCACCTCGCCGCGCCTGGCGGTGGCCAACCGCCGCATCTACGCCACCCTCGGCATCACCGATGCGCCGGGCACCTCGCCCATGCTGGTCAACGTCTACGTCAACCGCCCGAAGGATACGACGGTCACCGGCGGGCCCTACTTCACCGGCTCGTTCGCCTTCTTCGCGTCGGCCAAGGGGCACCATGCGGCCGATCAGAAGGTGATCATCGACATCACCGGCGCCCTGCACGAGCAGGCGCAGGCGGGGCTGCTGACCTCCAGCGACGTCACCATCGACCTGGTTCCGGTGCCGGCGGTGGAAGGCGCCAGGACCGACGACAGCTTCGTGCTGTCCAAGGTTGACCTGGAGGCCATCTGACCGCATGTCACCGTCTCGGGGGCCGGCGCATCCGCCGGCCCCGTCCGCCGACGAGACCGCCGATGGTTGTCATGCCCCCCGTTGCCGCCCTGGTCGCCGTCTTCCTGACCGTCCTCGCCCCGGCCCCGCCGGGGGCGGGGGAGGGAGCAGGCACGGCCTTCGCCGCTGAAGGGGCAGGGGCCGCCGCGACGGGCGCCGAGGCCACCGGCACCGCCGCCGCCCGCGCCACCGTGGCGGTGACGGCGGCCGACGCCGATGCCGCCGGCCGCGGCGACGGTTACCTGACCCTGCTGCTGGAGCCGGTGCGGACCGTCCCGCGCGAGCCCTATCTGGTGGTGATCGAGGCCCGCCCCGGCAACGCCCCCGAGGCGGAGGCGGAGCCCATCGGCAGCGTCGCCTTCCACCCGCCGCCGCGCGACGGCGACGTGGGCGAGTTCATCCTGACCGTGCCGCGCCGGCTGCTGCTGCGGGCGGCCGATGACGGCGGCCTGGTCGTCTCCGTGCGCCTGATGCCGGCGGCCGAAGGCGGGCGGCTGACCACCTCCGCCCTGCGGATCGCCGGCGCCAGCCTCCGCCGCCCTTGACCCGGCCTTGCCGCCGCCCCACATGGCGCGCCTCGGTGGGGGCGGTGGGGTGGTGGTCGGTGTTGCCGTGCGGTTCCCCGCGCGGTACCCTGCGCGCCTCTGGACCATGGGGCGCCCGCGGCGCCGATCAGGGAGTGACGGGACGGTGAGGTATGTGAGCACCCGGGGCGAGGCGCCGGCTCTTTCCTTCGACGACGTGCTGCTGACGGGCCTCGCCCGCGACGGCGGCCTCTACGTGCCCGAGCACTGGCCCACCTTCACCGTCGACGAGATCCGCTCCCTGCGCGGGCTGTCCTATGCCGAACTGGCGGTGCAGGTGATGCGCCCCTTCGTCGCCGGCAGCCTGACCGACGACGAACTGACCGATCTGGCCAACCGCGCCTATGCCGGATTCGGCCATGCCGCGGTGGCGCCGCTCAAGCAGATCGGCCCGGACGTCTGGCTGATGGAGCTGTTCCACGGCCCGACGCTGGCGTTCAAGGATTACGCGCTGCAGTTCGTCGGCCATGCCTTCGAGCATGTGCTGAAGAAGCGCGGCAGCCGCATCACCATCGTCGGCGCCACCTCGGGCGATACCGGCTCGGCCGCCATCGAGGCCTGCCGTGACCGCGATGCCATCGACATCTTCATCCTGCACCCCAAGGGCCGCACCTCCGACGTGCAGCGCCGCCAGATGACCACGGTGCAGGCGCCGAACGTCCACAACATCGCGCTGGAAGGCACCTTCGACGACTGCCAGGACGCGGTGAAGGCGCTGTTCGCCGACACCGAGTTCCGCGACGAGATGCACCTGTCGGCGGTGAACAGCATCAACTGGGCCCGCATCATGGCCCAGGTGGTCTATTACTTCTGGGCCGGGCTGAGCCTGGGGGCGCCCGACCGCGGCGTCGTCTTCGCCGTGCCGACCGGCAACTTCGGCAACGTCTTCGCCGGCTATGTCGCCCGCCGCATGGGCCTGCCGGTGGAAAAGCTGGTGGTCGGGTCCAACAGCAACGACATCCTGACCCGCTTCTTCGAGACCGGCGCCATGACCATGGACGGCGTGGTGCCGACCCTCAGCCCGTCCATGGACATCCAGGTGTCGTCCAACTTCGAGCGCCTGCTGTTCGACGCCTATGAGCGGGACGGCCAGGCGGTGCGCAACCTGATGGCCGCCTTCCGCCAGTCCGGCACCTATACGGTGGCCGAGGAACCCATGGCCGAGATGCTGGGGCTGTTCGAAGGGCTGCGGCTGGATGACGAGGGCACCAAGGCGGTGATCGCCGACGTCTACCGCGCCACCGGCGAGGTGCTCGACCCCCATTCGGCCATCGCCGTTGCCGCCGCCCGCAAGGGCGGGCTGCCCGACGGCGTGCCGGTGGTGGCGCTGGCCACCGCCCACCCGGCCAAGTTCCCCGATGCGGTGGAAGCCGCCACCGGCCACCGCCCCGGACTGCCGGCCCGCCTGGCCGACCTGTTCGAGCGCGAGGAACGCTATGACGTGCTGCCCAATGACGTGGCGGCCCTGCGTACCCATATCCGCAAGACCCTTTCCGTTTCGTCGTAACGAGGACCCTGCATGAGCATTTCCGTCACCACCCTTCCGAACGGCCTGCGTGTCTGTACCGATCGCGTCGACACCGTGGAGACCGTCAGCCTTGGCGCCTGGGTGGACGTCGGAACCCGGCATGAGCCGGCGGAGATCAACGGCATCTCGCACCTGCTGGAGCACATGGCCTTCAAGGGCACCGAGACCCGTTCCGCCAAGGACATCGCCGAGGAGATCGAGAACGTCGGCGGCATGCTCAACGCCTATACCAGCCGCGAGCATACCGCCTACTACGCCAAGGTCCTGAAGCAGGACGCCGGCCTCGCCACCGACATCATCGCCGACATCCTCCAGCACTCGGTGTTCGACCCCGAGGAACTGGCGCGCGAGGAAGCGGTGGTGGTGCAGGAGATCAACCAGGCCGAGGACACCCCCGACGACATCATCTTCGACCACTGGCAGGCCGCCGCCTACCCCGACCAGCCGCTCGGCCGGCCGGTGCTGGGGACGGAGGAGATCGTGCTGTCGCTCACCCGCGACACGCTGATCGACTTCATGCGCGCCCGCTACACGGCGCCGCACATGGTGCTGTCGGCGTCGGGCAACATCGAGCACGACGCCTTCGTCGACATGGTGGCGCGCGCCTTCGAACGCCTGCCCGCCAGCCAGGGCGAGCCGGAGCCCGATGCCTCCTACCGCGGCGGCGAATACCGCGAGGACCGCGACCTGGAACAGGCCCACGTGGTGCTGGGCTTCGACGGCGTGCGCTACGACGATCCCGACTTCTACGGCATCCAGGTGCTGAGCCAGTTGCTCGGCGGCGGCATGTCGTCGCGGCTGTTCCAGGAAATCCGCGAGAAGCGCGGGCTGGTCTATTCCATCTACAGCTTCACCTGGAGCTACCGCGACTCCGGCCTGTTCGGCATCTATGCCGGCACCGGCGAGAAGGAAGTGGCGGAACTGATCCCGGTGATGACCGAGGAAATCCTCAAGGTCGGCCAGTCCATCGACGCCGCCGAACTGCAGCGCGCCAAGGCGCAACTGAAGGCCGGCATGCTGATGGGCATGGAAAGCACCTCCAACCGCTGCGAACAGCTGGCCCGCCAGCTGCTGGCCTTCGGCCGGCCGGTGTCGGTGGAGGAAATGGCGGCGGCCATGGATGCGGTCAGCGCCGACGACATCACCCGCCTGGCCCGCCGCATGGTGGAAACGCCGCTGACCCTGGCGGCGCTCGGCCCGCTCGACCGCCTGGAAAGCTTTGACGCCGTGCGGTCGCGAATCGCCGCCTGAGAACACACTCCCGCCGTACCACCCTGCGTTTAGCCATATTGACCACAAGTCTTATGCGGTCATAATGGCCCCACAGGCAAGGATGTGTGGCGGGAGAGCGGCGTCATGCGGGGTTTGGTGTACGGGCTGGTGGCCCTGGGGCTGATGGCGGCGGCGAGCGGAACCGCCTTCGGGCTGAGCGGCTTCAGCCGCGACGGCGGCCGCCCGGTGGCGCCGGTGCTGGGCGCCGACGGCGCCTACAGCGACCTTTACCAGCAGGTGGCGGCGGTGCCGGCGGAAGCTCCGCTGCCCGCCGAAACCGCCGTCGCGGCGCAGGCGGCGCTGACCACCCTGATCTCCCAGGCCGGCGTGCCCTGTGCCCGCCTGGATCACGCCCTGCGCGGCCGCGACGAGCACCCCGCCTATACCCTGGTCACCGCCCTGTGCGATTGCGCCGACGGCCGCGGCCGTCTGGTCAACGTCATGCTGTTCCAGTCCGGCCGCGCCGCCGCCCTGGCGCTCGGCGACGTGATGGTGGAGCGGACGGACGCCGGCGACGTGCGCTACTACGCCTTCTGAGGCGGGGCCGCTATGCCTCCGCCGACGGCAGCACCGACAGGAAGTTGGCCACCACCGGGCTGTCGTCCTCGGCGCGGCAGGCGGCGATCAGGTCCATGAAGGCGCCGGCATCGGTGATCGGCCGGAACGCCACCCCCGGCGCCGCCAGCCGCCGCAGCGCCTCCGGCACGATGGACACTCCCATGCCGACGGCGGCCAGGGTGACCACCGTCGACATCTGATGCGCCTCCACCGCGATGCGCGGCGTGAAGCCGGCGGCGGCGCACAGGGTCATCACCTTGTCGAACAGGCCGGTGCCGATGGCGCGCGGGTGCAGGATGAACGGCTGCCCGGCGAGATCGGCCAGCCCCACCGCCTCTGCCGCCGCCAGTGGGTGATCGGCCGCCAGCACCGCCAGCAGCGGCTCCCGCAGCAGCAGGCGCTGGGCGATGCCCACCATCTCCATGGGCTGGCCGGGGCGCAGGAAGCCGACGTCCAGCCGCCCGGCGATGAGCGCCTCGAACTGCGCTGTGGTCGGCATCTCGTTCAGCGACAGATGGACGTCCGGCCAGCGTTCGCGGAACCGCCGCACCGTCTGCGGCAGCAGCGGGTTGAAGGGGGCGGAGCCGGTGAAGCCGATCTCCAGCCGCCCGACCTCGCCGCGTCCGGCCCGTCGCGCCACCAGCAGCGCCCGTTCCGCCTGCGCCAGCACCGCCCGCGCCTCCGGCAGCAGCAGCCGGCCGGCGGCGGTCAGCTCCACCCGGCGGCGGTTGCGGCTGAGCAGGGCGGCGCCGACCTCCTCCTCCAGCGCCTGGATCTGCTGGCTCAGCGACGGCTGGGCGAGGCGCAGGCGGGCGGCGGCGCGGCCGAAATGCAGCTCCTCCGCCACCGCGACGAAATAGCGCAGCCGCCGCAGGTCCATCGCTCATAGCCTCCGCCTATCACCGGGCACAGAACTTTATATTGGACCAATCGCCGGTGCCGCGCCAGATAGGAGGGGAGGAGTATGACGCCACCATGACATCCCCCGTCCGCCCGCGCATCGCCGTGTTCGCCGCCGGCGCCGTCTCGTTCCTGAACCTCTACGCCACGCAGTCGCTGCTGCCGGAACTGACGCGCCAGTTTTCCGCCACCGAGGCGGCGGTGGCGCTGACCGTTTCCGCCGCCACGGTGTCGGTGGCGGTGACGGCGCCCTTTGCCGGCACGCTGGCGGATGCCATCGGCCGCAAGCGGACGGTCATCGGCGCCGTGCTGCTGCTGCTGGTGCCGACCCTGCTGGCGGCGCTGGCGCAGTCGCTGCACGAGCTGATCCTGTGGCGGCTGCTGCAGGGCCTGTGCCTGCCGGCCATCTTCGCCGTCACCGTCGCCCATATCAGCGAGCAGTGGCCGGCCGACGAGCGGGCCGACGTGACGGCGCTGTACATGGCGGGGTCGGTGCTGGGCGGCTTTTCCGGCCGCTTCGTGTCGGCGTTGATCGAGCCGCTGGCGGGCTGGCGCTTCGCCTTCGTGGCGCTGGCGGCGATCACCGTCGTCTGCGCCGTGGTGCTGATCCGCTGGCTCCCGGCCGACGCGCCGAAGCCGCCGGGGCGGCGCAGCGGCATCGCCGCGATCCTGGAGGCGTGGCGCGGTCACCTGACCAACCCGCGGCTGCTGGCGGTGTGCGTGGTCGGCTTCCTGATGCTGTTCACCCTGCAGGCGGTGTTCACCTGGGTGAACTTCCACCTGTCGCAGCCGCCGTTCTCGCTGACGACGACGCAGCTTGGCTTCATTTTCGCGGTCTATCTCGCCGGCGTGGTGGTGACGCCCACCACCGGCCGCCTGCTGCGCCGCTTCGGCGCTCGCGGCACGGTGGCGCTGGCGGCGGCGGTGTCGTCACTGGGGCTGGTCGCCACCCTGGCCGAGTCGCTGCCGGTGGTCATCGCCGGGCTGGCGGCGGGCGGCGTCGGCGTCTTCGTCACCCAGGCGGTCGCCATGGGCCGGGTCGGGCAGGTGGTGCCGAGCGGCGGCCGATCGTCGGCGGTGGGGCTTTATGTACTCGCCTACTACCTGGGCGGATCGGTGGGGCCGGTGGGGCCGGCGCCGGTGTGGCATGCCTTCGGCTGGCCGGGCGTGGTGGCGGTGGGCATCGCCGCGGCGACGCTGGCGGGGGTGATCGCGGCACTCGCCTGGAAGCCGGTGCCGGCCATCGTTCCCCAGCCGGACGCGCCACCGGCCCAGGCGCCCGCCGAATAGAAAAACTCCCCCGCACGGGCGCGTGCGGGGGAGTTTGAGCTTACGAGGAGCGGGCTCCCCGCAGGCCGGTCTTAGTACATGTGCTGGCCGCCGTTGATGGACAGGGTCGAGCCGGTGATGAAGTCGGCATCGTCCGCCACCAGGAACAGCACACCGCGCGCGATGTCCGACGCCCGGCCGAGGCGGCCCATGGGGATCTTGGCGATGATCTTTTCCAGCACGTGGTGCGGCACGGCGCGCACCATGTCGGTGTCGACATAGCCCGGGGCGATGGCGTTGACGGTGATGCCCTTGGCCGCACCCTCCTGGGCCAGCGCCTTGGTGAAGCCGTGGATGCCCGACTTGGCGGCGGCGTAGTTCACCTGACCGTACTGGCCGGCCTGACCGTTGATGGAGCCGATGTTGACGATGCGGCCGAAGCCGCGCTCGCGCATGCTGTCGATCACGCTGCGGCAGGTGTTGTAGCACGAGGTGAGGTTGGTGTGGATCACCGCTTCCCACTGCTCGTAGCTCATCTTGTGCAGCGTGCCGTCGCGGGTGATGCCGGCATTGTTGACCACCACCTCGACCGGGCCGAGGTCCTTGGTGATCTGCTCGATGCCCGCCTTCACGTCGTCAAAGCTGGCGACGTCGAACTTGTAGGCGGGGATGCCGGTTTCTGCCGTGAAGCGCTTGGCCGCCTCGTCGTTGCCCCCGTAGTTGGCGGCAACCTTGTAGCCGGCGTCGCGCAGATGCTCGCTGATGGCACGGCCGATGCCGCGGGTGCCGCCGGTCACGAGTGCAACACGTCCCTTGGACATTCAGAAACCCTCCCGATGATTGCGTCAGTGAAAACACGAACCCTGCGGCAACCGTTGTAGAAGAATCGGCGGCGGTAATAAAGCCCCGATTTCGGGTTAAAAAATGAAATTTAAGTACAGGAAGAGGCGCAAACACCCGCTGCGGCGCTCCCGGTGGGCGCCGTTGCAACGAAAGCGGGAGAGCTTCCGCGGTGCGGTGGTACCGCTTCGAGCGGCCGTGACAGGATAGCGCGACACCCCCGGTAATTAAATTATCCAGAGGTCGCCGCGCCCGCACCCTGCCGGCACGACCTTGGCAGCGGGAAGGAACCGCGGGAGGGGAAAGTTGTTCCAAAAAAATGCTACCCGCGCGGGCAGGTGGCGGCACAAGCAGAAGGGGCGGCGCCCGCAGGCGCCGCCCCTTCCGTCTTCACCTGGACCGGCCGCCGTCAGCGACGACGGCAGCGGGCCGGATGTGGCCTCAGCGCTCGACGCAGAGCGCGATGCCCATGCCGCCGCCGATGCACAGCGTGGCGAGGCCCTTCTTGGCGTCGCGCTTCAGCATTTCGTGCAGCAGGGTGACGAACACGCGGGTGCCCGAGGCGCCGATGGGGTGGCCGAGGGCGATGGCGCCGCCGTTGACGTTCACCTTGGCGGTATCCCAGCCCATGTCCTTGTTCACGGCAATGGCCTGGGCGGCGAAGGCTTCGTTGGCCTCGATCAGGTCGAGGTCGTCGACGCTCCAGCCGGCCAGTTCCAGCGCCTTGCGCGACGACGGGATGGGGCCGGTGCCCATGATCGCCGGATCGACGCCGACCGAGGCGAAGGAGGCGATGCGGGCCAGCGGCGTCAGGCCGCGCTTGGCGGCTTCGGCGGCGGTCATCAGCACCACGGCGGCGGCGCCGTCGTTGATGCCCGAGGCGTTGCCGGCGGTGACGGTGCCGTCCTTGCTGAAGGCCGGGCGCAGCTTGCCCAGGGCGTCGATGGTGACGCCGGCGCGGGGGAACTCGTCGGTGTCGAAGAGCTTCTCGTCCTTCTTCACCTTCACCGGCACCGGCACGATCTCGTCCTTGAAGCGGCCGGAGGTGATGGCGGCTTCCGCCTTGTTCTGCGAGGCGGTGGCGAACTCGTCCTGCTCGTCACGGGTGATCTGCCACTTGGTGGCGATGTTCTCGGCGGTGTTGCCCATGTGGTAGCCGTTGAAGGCGCACCACAGGCCGTCCTTGATCATGGTGTCGACCAGTTCGGTCGGGCCCATCTTGACGCCGCTGCGCAGGTAGGAACAGTGCGGCGACAGGCTCATGCTTTCCATGCCGCCGGCGACCACGATGTCCGACAGGCCGGCCTTGATGTTGGCGAAGCCGGCGGCGATGGTGCGCAGGCCCGAACCGCACACCTGGTTCATGATGTAGGCCGGGGTGTGCTGGTCGATGCCGGCGGCGACGGCGGCCTGGCGGGCCGGGTTCTGGCCCTGGCCGGCGCTCAGCACCTGGCCCATGATGACCTCGGACACCTCCTTGGCGTCCACCTGGGCGCGCGACAGGGCTTCCTTGATGGCGATCTCACCCAGCTTGGCGGCCGGGGTGCTGGCAAGGGTGCCGGCAAAGCTGCCGATCGGGGTGCGCACCGCGCTGACGATGACGATATCGGTCATGACGAGTTCTCCCTGGGTTCATCCAGGCCGTCGCCGCGCGCCCACGGGTTCGGCCAGTCCGTCCGCCCACACGAACGGGCGGCGCATTCTACCGGGCGATGGCACGTCCGGCAAACGATCTGTCGCACTGCAACATGACGGTCAAGGAACCGCCAGCCGCTTCCCCAGCCAGCGGGCGAGCGGCTGGTAGACCTCGCGGCCCGCATGGCGGCCGGTCATCATGCCGACATGGCCGAGCGGCACCTGCAGCGCCTGGGCCTGCGGACAGCGGGCGGCAAGGGCGAGGGCCGATTCGGGCGGCACGATGCGGTCGCGCGACGGAATGACGGCCAGCATGGGGGCGGCGATGGCCTCCGGCGTCACCGTCTCGCCGGCGATGCGCCACAGGCCGCGGCCGGGCAGGTTGTCGTCGTACCAGCCGAACAGGGTTTCGCGGGCGACGGCGGCGGTCAGCGGCACGCCGTCGTTCAGCCAGTCCTCCAGGGCGACGAACTCGCGCGCCCGGGCGCTGTCGCGGCGCATGGCGGCGAAGGCGCGGAACTTGCGGGGGATCATGCCCGGCTCCAGGCTGGCGAACAGGGCCTGCAGCAGGTCGAGCGGCAGTTCGTCGTGCAGGTCCATGACCGTTTCCAGCGCCTCCCCCAGGGCGGCCATCACCCGCTGCTGGCGGCGGCTGCCGGCGTGGAAGTCCCATGGCGCCGCCAGGGTCACCAGCGCCGCCACCGCGTCGGGCCGGCGCTGGGCCAGCGGCAGGGCGATGGTGCCGCCCATGCAGTAGCCGACCACCCCCACCCGGTCGCGCCCGCTGGCCTCGCGCACCCGGTCGAGCGCCGGCTCCAGCCGGTCGGTCACGTAGTCGCCGAGGCCGAATCGCCGCTCCGCCGGGCCGGGCGCGTCCCAGTCCACCAGGAACGGCTGGAAGCCGCGCCGGGCGAGGTAGCGCATGAAGCTGCGGCGGGCGGTCAGGTCGAGCACGTAGCAGCGGTTGACCAGCGACGGCACCACCAGCACCGCCGCCCCTTTGCCCTCGCCGTGGCGGGAGGGCTCGGCGGTGCCGCGGTAGTCGCGCACGGCGGTGGTGCCGCGCCGCCACAGCACCGGCGGATCGGTCAGCGGGCGGTGGTAGGGGTGGTCGCGGTAGGCCTGGACGCCGCGCAGGAAGGCATCGAAGCGCAGCCGCGCCTCGGCATCCAGGGCGGTGATGAAGCGGCGGCGGTCGTCAGGCGCCGTCAGCTGCGCCAGCAGGCCGGCGACGGCTTCGCCTGGCGGGGGCGGGGCCGGAGCCGGGGGTGGGG
This sequence comes from Caenispirillum bisanense, assembly GCF_039523075.1. Taxonomy (NCBI): domain Bacteria; kingdom Pseudomonadati; phylum Pseudomonadota; class Alphaproteobacteria; order Rhodospirillales; family Novispirillaceae; genus Caenispirillum; species Caenispirillum bisanense. The sequence goes on along the minus strand of NZ_BAAAEP010000033.1, from coordinate 4,810 downwards.
GCGGCGCCTCCGGCGCGGCCGGACTCGAGGTCGGCCACGCGCTGCTCAAGCGCAGCGATGCGGCGCAGGAGGTCAGGAACGTCCACCCCTGGGTCGCCAGATGCAGCGGCAGCGGCCGCGGGCCCAGGCGGCGGGGCGGGGCAGGCGGCGCCGTCGTCACCGGGTCCGGCGGCGGCAGCGTCGGGTCGGGCAGAAGGGTGGCGCGCATGGGCGGTGTCTCCGCCGGCGGAAGGGGCGGGGGAGGCGGCGGCGCGGGCGGCATCGGCGGCACCGGACGCGAAGGCGGCGGCGCCCTGGGTCATCAGGGTGAAGGTGCGCGACAGCGCCTCCACCATGGCAGGGTCCGACGCCATGGCCGACATCTGGTCCTGCCACAGGTCGAGGTAACGGCGCGCCAGCGCGTCTAGGTCAGGGGCATCCGACATGCCGGTGAATATACCAAAAACCCGCCCCTTCCACCATGGATGGTGTGGAGAAAGGCGATAACCTTCTGGAAAAATATGATACGTTTGCGGAAAACAGGGTCGGAGCCCAAGCGGGTAAAACCACTGCGGGGAAAAGTCTGGATATGGCTGAAGCTTCCAAGTCGCCGCGCGCGCCCATCACCATCAAGAAATACGCCAATCGGCGGCTGTACAATACGGCGACCTCCAGCTACGTGACGCTGGACCACCTTTGCCAGATGGTGAAGGACAACGAGGATTTCGTCGTCTACGACGCCAAGACGGGCGAGGACATCACCCGCTCGGTGCTGACCCAGATCATCGTCGAGGAAGAGGGCAAGGGCCAGAACCTGCTGCCCATCAGCTTCCTGCGCCAGCTGATCTCGCTGTACGGCGACAGCCTGGGCGACGTGGTGCCGCGCTACCTGGAAATGTCCATGTCGTCGTTCTACCGCAATGAAGAGCAGATGCGCACGCTGATGCAGAAGGCGGTGGAGGGCATGTTCCCGCTGCAGCAGATCGAAGAGATGAACAAGCAGAACATGGCGATTTTCGAAAGCGCCATGAAGATGTTCTCTCCCTTCTATGCCGAGGGCGGCAAGCCCGGCAAGAACGGCAGCGAGGGCGCCGCCGGCGGACTGGCGCCGGGCGAACGCTCGACCAACGCCGACCCGGTCCAGCGCGGCCAGGAAAACATCGACGAACTGCGCGCCCGCATGAATGCCATGCAGGCCCAGATCGACCAGCTGCTCGGCCGTCCCGGCGGCCGGGCGAAGTAATCGACCCTCTCCCTCCGGCCCGGTGCTGCACCGGGCGGAGCAGGGCTCTGCCCCGGCCGGATGCGCCGCCCGGAGCGGCCCAGATCCCCCCTCTGCGCCGGTGGTGCCACTCGCGCCGCCGCCTTTTCCATGGCTCAGTCGTTTCAGGAGCGTCTGTCGCGTCTTCCTGAGGTGAGCCCGTGTTCGTCGATCCGTCTTCCATTGCCCGTCGTCCTGCGTCGCCGCCGCTCCGTCCGGTGGCCGGCAGCGAGACCGCGCGGGCGGTGGCGGAGGTGGTGCGCGTCACCCTGCTCGACGATCTCGGCCGCCAGGACGCGCGCGAGCACCTGGCGCGGCAGCACCTGGCGGCGCGGCTTGGATTCGCCGCCCTGGCCGTGATGGAGGCGAGCCCGCCGCCGCCGGTGCCCTACGGCCTGCCGCATCCGGGGGCCGCCGCCGGCACCGCCCGGTATCGTGATGCCGCTGCGGCGGCGGGTGCTCCGTCGGCAGTGGACGCCGCCGCCGCGCCGCCCGCCGAGGACATCCTGGCCGTGTGACCGGTTCCCCTTTCCTACGGCATAGCTACTGCCCTGGTCAAAAGATATAAGACCCGCGTTCTACCTGTTGTTTTTCAATGGGTTGAACGACGGCGGCTAATACTTGAGCCTGATCCGGGAGTATTAGAAGCCGCTTGCGCACTGCGATAGAAAGGCGTATCCCGGAGGTTGAAATAACAAAACCGCGGATCATCCGCGGAGAGGCTGGCAGCAAAAGCCGGCCCGCAATTCACGCCGAGGGTTAAGGGGTTATTGCCATGAATCACATTTCCATGCCGCGCACCGGAAAGCCCACCAACCGGGCGACCGACACCGACAAGTACGTCGGCCAGCGCATCCGTGAACGCCGCATCATGCTGGGCCTGTCGCAGCAGCAGATGGCCGACATGATCGGCGTCACCTACCAGCAGGCGCACAAGTACGAGCGCGGCATCAACCGCATCTCGGCCGGCCGCCTGTTCGAGATCGCGCAGGTTCTGAACGTGCCGGTCAGCTACTTCTTCGACGGTCTGGAAGACGATCGTGGCGAAGACATGAGCCAGCGCCAGCGCATGTGCCTGGAACTGGCCCGCAACTTCAGCATGATCAACAACGAGCGCCACCAGGAGGCGCTGTCCCAGCTCGCGCGGGCTCTCGCCACCGCCACGCCGGCGGCGTAAGCCCCACCGCCTTCCGGGGGGAAGGAGGGAGAACCGCCGGTCCCGCAAGGGACCGGCGGTTTGCTTTTTGTGCGACAGGCAGGTCGCTTACTGGGCGGGCGCCGGGGTGGGGGCGGGGGCCGGCGCCGGGCCGCGCTTGAAGCCCTTGCCGCGCGGGCCCAGTTCATCCGGGGTGATGCGGCCGTCGCCGTTGGCGTCCATCATCTCGAAGCGGGCGTCCAGGTGGGCGGCGAACTCGTCCTTGGTCAGCGTGCCGCTGTTGTCGACGTCGAAGCCGCGGAACATGAAGGCGCGATGCTCCTGCATGCGGGTCTGCTGCGCCTCCGGCAGGGTCGACGGGTCCATGCCCGCCATGGGGCCGAAGCCGAAGGCCTGCGGGGTGGCGTTCAGGAACTCCGCCTCGCTGATCACGCCGTCCTTGTCGGTGTCGATGGCGGCGAAGCGCTGGTCGTGGTGGGCGCGCATCTCGTCCTTGGTGATGGCGCCGTCCTGGTTGGTGTCCAGCTGCATGAGGCGCTGCTGCATCATGCCGCCGCCCATCATGCCGGGGCCGCCCATCATGCCCGGGCCCTGGCCCTGGGTGCGGGTGAAGCCGTGGCCGTGGCCGTAGCCGGGGCCGAAGCCGCCGCCGCAGGCCCCGAAGCCGGGGCCGGCGACCGCCGCGCCGGCAACGCCCAGGGCGCCGACGACGGCAGTGGCGACGAGCAGGGTCTTGAGGGTGGTCTTCATGGTCTGTCTCCTGTGGCAGCCGGGGGGACCGGAGGCCCGGCCCCGGCGGGGTGTCCTGCGGTCGGGGGCGTCTCGCTCCTCGACCCTGAAACCCAGTCTGCGCCCCTTCGGTAACGGGGTGATGTCGCCGCCACCGCCAGTTGGTAACAGAGTGTATCGCGCTGCCGGGGCCTCTCCCGATGGCGAGGCAGGCTTGCATCCGGCAGCCGCGGGCATATGTGGGAAGCTCCTGCTGCAACCGGAGGGTTCCATGCCTGCACACCGAGTCGCGCCCGTCGCCGCCGTCCTTGCCGCCGCCCTGCTGATCGCCGGGCCGCCGCCGGCACCTGCCGCGGCGCAGGGGGTGGAGCGGTCGCAGCAGGCGTCCTTCCGGGTGGAGACGGTGGCCGGCGGGCTGGAAAACCCCTGGGGCCTCGCCTTCCTGCCCGATGGCGCCATGCTGGTGACGGAACGCCCCGGCCGCCTGCGCCTGGTGCGCGACGGCCGGCTGGAGCAGGCGCCCATCGCCGGCACGCCGGCCGTCTTCGCCGCCGGCCAGGGCGGCCTGCTGGATGTGGCGGTGCATCCCGACTTCGCCAGCAACGGCCTGGTCTATCTGTCCTATGCCGGCAGCGGCGACGGCGGGGCTGGCACCGAGGTGGCGCGCGGGCGCCTCGACCTGCAGGCCATGCGGCTGACCGACGTGGAGACCATCTTCGTCGCCGCGCCCAAGACCGGCGGCCGGGCGCATTACGGCTCGCGCCTGCTGTTCGCGCCGGACGGCAGCCTCTACGTCACCCTCGGCGATCGCTACAGCCACATGAAGGAGGCGCAGAACCCCGGCACCCACCTGGGGTCGGTCATCCGCATCACCGACAGCGGCGGCGTGCCGGCCGACAACCCCTTCGCCGGCCGCAGCGATGCCCGGCCGGAGGTCTTCACCTACGGCCACCGCAACGTCCAGGGCATGGCCCTGCACCCGCAGACCGGCGCCGTCTGGACCCACGAGCACGGCCCGCGCGGCGGCGACGAGGTGAACATCCTGAAGCCCGGCGCCAACTACGGCTGGCCGGCGGTGACCTATGGCGTCGACTACTCCGGGGCGGTGATCTCCGACCGCAGCGAGGCGCCGGGCATGGAGCCGCCGCTGGTCCACTGGGTGCCGTCCATCGCGCCGTCGGGCATGGCGTTCTACAGCGGCGAGGCCTTCCCGCAGTGGCAGGGCGACCTGTTCATCGGCGCCCTGGCCGGCGCCCACCTGCGGCGGCTGGAGCTGGACGGCGACCGGGTGACGGCGCAGGAGGAACTGCTGGTGGACCTGAACGCGCGCATCCGGGATGTCCGCAGCGGGCCGGACGGCTTCCTCTACCTGCTCACCGACGCCAGCGACGGCCGCCTGCTGCGGCTGGTGCCGGCGTCGTAGGGCTGCGCCCGGCGGCAACCAGCCGGCGATGAGTCCGCTCATCGTCGGCTGGCCGGCGCGACTGCGCCGCGCGGCTTGTGCCGCGGGAGCCAAGCGGCCGCGAGGCCGCGCCCGGCGCGTGAGGGCGAACAAAAACTAACCCGGCGCGACTGCGCCGCGCGGCTTGTGCCGCGTGAGCCAAGCGGCCGCAAGGCCGCGCCCGGCGCGTGAGATACCGTGTCGGGCGTCAAGTCGGGACGAAGGGGCGGCGGGTTTTCATGAC
>NZ_BAAAEP010000032.1:0-53507 GCF_039523075.1 Caenispirillum bisanense | reverse complement strand
GGAAGACGCCAAAGGTCATCCTCGTCGCCGTCGCCCGTAAGCTGCTTGTTATCGCTTACGGCATCATGAAAACCCGCCGCCCCTTCGTCCCGACTTGACGCCCGACACGGTATCTCAAGAAGAGGTCCACCGCCGCAACCGTCGGAGGCGCGGCCGCCAGCAAGGTAAAGGCGCAAGGACCTGCCGAGCCGGTCCGTCAGAGCGTTGATTTTCGGGGTGTGGCCGGCCGCCGCGCAATGATCGCTCGCCCCCCCCCCCCGCATTTCCGCTGCCGGCGTGGCGGTGTGCGGATGGTGGACCTGCCGATCACCACGGCGGCTGCCGGACTTCAGGACGTGGAGGCGGTCGCCGGCTTATCCAAAAGCCGAACGTGAGCCGGCGACAGGACAAGCTCGCTTCGGAGCTTGAATCCCATCGTGTACCAGGATCGGCAGGTCCCGCGCCATGCGCATCTCGACGTCACGGATGCTGTCGATCCGGCTGCCGCAGCCGTTGCAGATCAACCGCCGCCCGGCCGCCGGCAGATTTGGAGCCAGATCTTTGGCCGTCCGCCCTCGCCACGCCCGACCCGTTCGCCGTGATAGCCTTCAGAGCCGCTGAGGGACAACAGCGCCTTCCTGACAGTCTGCTATGGTCAGCGACCACCAGTTTGTCAGGGAGCGCCGTTGTCCGTCCCTTCAGGGACTCTCGTGAAGACCCATTTCCTGCGGCGGCAGCGAGGACGCCTGCGGCCCGGCCTCAGTGGCGGAAGTGGCGCATGCCGGTCATGACCATGGCGAGGCCCTTTTCGTCGGCCGCCTTGATCACCTCGTCGTCGCGCATGGAGCCGCCCGGCTGGATCACCGCCGTCGCCCCCGCCTCGGCGGCGGCCAGCAGGCCGTCGGCGAAGGGGAAGAAGGCGTCCGACGCCACCACCGAGCCCACCGTCTGCGGCTGGGCGAGGCCCTGGGCCTTGGCGGCTTCCGCCGACTTCCACGAGGCGATGCGGGAGCTGTCCACCCGGCTCATCTGGCCGGCGCCGATGCCGACGGTGGCACCGTCCTTGACGTAGATGATGGCGTTGGACTTGACGTGCTTGCAGATGCGGAAGGCGATCAGCATGTCGCGCAGTTCCTGCTCGCTCGGCTGGCGCTGCGTCACCACCTTGAGGTCGGCGGCGGTCACGCGGCCGTTGTCGCGGCTCTGCACCAGGAAGCCGCCGGCGAGGTTCTTGTAGGTGACGCCCGGCGCCGCCGGGTCCGGCATGCCGCCGGTCAGCAGCAGGCGCAGGTTCTTCTTGGCGGCGAAGATGGCGCGGGCCTCGGCATCGGCATCGGGGGCGATGACCACTTCCGTGAAGACCTTGGTGATCTCTTCCGCCGCCGCCGCGTCGATGGGGCGGTTCAGCGCCACGATGCCGCCGAAGGCCGAGACGGGGTCGCAGGCCAGCGCCCGCTGGTAGGCGGCGACCACATCGCCGCCGACCGCCACGCCGCAGGGGTTGGCGTGCTTGATGATGGCGACGGCGGGCTCGTCGAACTCGGCCGCCAGTTCGAAGGCGGCGTCGGTGTCGTTGAGGTTGTTGTAGGACAGTTCCTTGCCCTGCACCTGCTCGGCGGTGGCGATGCCGGGGCGGTCCTCGCCGGTAACGTAGAAGGCGGCCTTCTGGTGCGGGTTCTCGCCGTAGCGCAGGGTCTGCTTCAGGCGGCCGCCGACGGCGAAGCGGCGCGGGAACTCGTCGCTCACCTGACCGGCGAACCAGGTGGAGATGGCGGCGTCATAGGCGGCGGTGCGGGCATAGGCGATGGCGGCCAACTGCTTGCGCAGGGCGGCGGTGGTGGCGCCGCCGTTGGCTTCCATCTCCGCCTGCACGGCGGCGTAGTCTTCCGGGTCGGTGACGACGGTGACGGCGGCGTGGTTCTTGGCCGCGGCGCGGATCATGCCGGGGCCGCCGATGTCGATGTTCTCGATGCAGGTGTCGAAGTCCGCGCCCTTGGCGACCGTCGCCTCGAACGGGTAGAGGTTCACCACCACCAGGTCGATGGGCAGGATGCCGTGCGCGGCCATGGCGGCCTCGTGCTCGGCGTTGCCGCGAATGCCGAGGATGCCGCCGTGCACCTTCGGGTGCAGGGTCTTCACCCGGCCGTCGAGCATTTCCGGGAAGCCGGTGAAGTCGGCCACGTCGATGACCGGCAGGCCGGCATCGCGCATGGCCTTGGCGGTGCCGCCGGTGGACAGGATCTCGACGCCCTGGCCGGCGAGGAACCGCGCGAAGTCGATCAGGCCCGACTTGTCGGAAACGGAAAGCAGCGCCCGGCGGACGGGAAGGGTGGTGGTCATCGGCCGTGAACCCTGGATGTCGGTGGAGGAAGGCTGGCCGCGCTATAGCACATGCGCGCGCCGGGCGGAAGGCTGGGGGCCGCCGCCGTTGCCGCGCGGGCCGCCGCTGGTGTAAGGGTGGGGGAACCGTCATCGCCAGGGCCAGCCCATGACCGCGCTCCGCAATCCCGTCTTCTGCGCCATCGACACCACCGACCTCAACGCCGCCACGCGCCTTGCTGCCCGCATCGGCGACACGGTGGGGGGCATCAAGCTCGGGCTTGAGTTCTTCACCAGCCAGGGTCGCCGCGGCGTCGAGCAGGTGGCCAAGGCGAGCGAGGCGCCGCTGTTCCTCGACCTCAAGTTCCACGACATCCCCAACACGGTGGCCGGCGCCATCCGCGCCGCCGTGCAGCTGCGGCCGACCATCGTTAACGTTCACGCCGCCGGCGGCCGCACCATGATGCAGGCCGCCGCCCGCGCCGCCAGCGATGCCGCCGCCGAGTTCGCCGTGCCGCGCCCCATGGTGCTGGCGGTCACCGTGCTGACCAGCATGGACGACGACGACCTTGCCGGCACCGGCGTCGGCCGCGCCGTCACCGATCAGGTCCGCGCCCTGGCGGCGCTGGCCAAGGAAAGCGGCATCGACGGCGTGGTGTGCTCGCCGCGCGAGGCCACCCTGCTGCGCGCCGACCTCGGCCCCGACTTCAAGCTGCTGTGCCCCGGCGTGCGGCCGCACTGGGCCGCCGCCGACGACCAGAAGCGCATCATGACCCCGGCCGAGGCGGTGGCGGCCGGCGCCGATTACCTGGTGGTCGGGCGCCCCATCACCGCGGCCGCCGACCCCATCGCGGCGGCGGAAAAGATCGTCTCCGAACTGCCGCGTCCGGCGGCGGAGGTGCGCTGATGCCGGTGCTCGCCAAGATCTGCGGCATTCGTGACGACGATGCCCTGGTGGCCGCCGTCAACCACGGTGCCGCCTACATCGGCCTGGTGTTCTTCCCGCCCAGCCCGCGCAGCCTGACGCCGGCCGAGGCGGCGGAGCTGGTGGACGGCCTGCCGGAGGACGTGAAGAAGGTCGGCCTGTTCGTCGACCCCACTGACGACCAGCTGGCCGAGGCGCTGGCCCATGTCCGCCTCGATCTGGTGCAGCTGCACGGCAGCGAGACGCCGGCGCGGGTGGAGCAGATCCGCCAGGATTGGGGCGTGCCGGTGGCCAAGGCGGTGGGCATCGCCGATGCCGCCGACCTGACCGCCGCCGAGGCCTTCGCCGATGTCGCCGACATGCTGCTGTTCGACGCCAAGCCGCCGGCCGGTGCCGACCGCCCCGGCGGCCACGGCGCCGCCTTCCCGTGGCCGCTGATGCGCGACTGGAAGCGCCCCGACGTGCCGTGGATGCTGGCCGGCGGCCTGACGCCGGAAACGGTGGCGGAGGCCGTGCGCCAGTCGGGCGCCGCCATGGTCGACGTGTCCTCGGGGGTGGAGCGCGAGCGCGGCGTCAAGGACCCGGAGCTGATCCGCCGCTTCCTGGAGGCCTGCGACCGGGCGTGACGGGGCGGCCAGGCGATCAGGCGGCCGGAGGAATGCGCGCCACCACCTTGATCTCGAAGTCGAAGCCGGCGAGCCAGGTCACCCCCACCGCCGTCCAGTTGGGATAGGGCGGCTGCGGAAACATGTCGGCCTTGACGGCCATGATGGTTTCGAACTGCCGTTCGGGATCGGTGTGGAAGGTGGTCACGTCGATGATGTCGGCCAGGCCGCAGCCGGCGGCGGCAAGGGTCGCCCGCAGGTTGGCGAAGGCCTGCCGGACCTGGGCCTCGAAGTCCGGTTCGGGGCTGCCGTCGGGCCGGCTGCCGACCTGCCCCGACACGAACAGCAGGTCGCCCGACCGGATGGCGGCGGAATAGCCATGCTGTTCGTAGAGTGCGTGGCGATCAGCGGGGAAAACGGGTTCGGGACGGGTCATGACTTGGTCCTTTCCGACCTGGAGATTGACATACGGAGCGTATGCGAGATGATCTCACATACGTCGCGTATGTCAATGCCGGGGCGGTCCATCTGACAGGGGAGGGGGCGATGGCTCAGTCGAAGCGAGCCGCAACGATGGAAGCGAACCGCGCCCGGCTGATCGCGGCGGCGCGGGCGGCCTTCGCCGAACACGGGTTCGCGGCGGCCTCCATGGATGACCTGACGGCGGCCGTCCGGCTCACCCGCGGCGCCCTCTACCATAGCTTCGGCGACAAGAGGGGGCTGCTCGCCGCCGTGGTGGCCCAGATCGACGGCGAGATGGCCCAGCGGGCGCAGGCGGCGGCGGAGGCGGCCGGCGGTGGCTGGCCGGGGCTGCTGGCCGAGGGGCGGGCCTATATCCGCATGGCGCTCGACCCGGAAATCCGCCGCATCGTCCTGCTGGACGGGCCGGCGTTCCTGGGCGATCCCTCTCAATGGCCGAGCCAGAACGCCTGCCTGGAGGTGACCCAGCGCACCGTCGCCCGCCTCATCGCCGACGGCGTGCTGAAGCCGGTCGACATCGAGGCGGCCGCGCGGCTGCTGAATGGTGCGGCGCTGAACGCCGCCTTGTGGGTGGCCTCCAGCCAGGCGCCCGAAGTCGTGCTCCCCAAGGCCGTCGAAGCCTTCGAATGCCTGTCGGAGGGGTTGCTGGCGCGGCCCGCGCCGGCCACGTCCTGACCGGCCTGCCGGAGCCAAACGAAAACCGCCCGCCGGCAGGACCGGCGGGCGGTGATCGCAAGCGGCAGGGGCGGCGGCCGATCAGGCGGCGCGCAGCAGCTTTTCCAGGCGTTCGGTCGCGGCGTCGGGCTCGATCTGCTCGACGGCGGCCAGTTCGCAGGCCAGACGCTCCAGCGCCTGTTCATAGATCTGGCGTTCACTGAACGACTGTTCCGGCTGGGTGGCGGAGCGGAACAGGTCGCGCACCACCTCGGCAATGGAGACCGGGTCGCCGGAGTTGATCTTGGCTTCGTATTCCTGGGCGCGGCGGCTCCACATGGCGCGCTTCACGCGGGCGCGGCCCTTCAGGGTGGTCAGCGCCGTGTCCATGACCTTCTTCGTCGACAGCTTGCGCAGGCCCGAGCTTTTCGCCTTCGCGACCGGGATGCGCAGGGTCATGCGCTCGCGCTCGAAGGTGATCACGAACAGCTCCAGGTCCATGCCGGCGATGGTCTGCTTCTCGATATCCATCACCTTGCCGACGCCGTGAGCGGGATAGACGACGAAGTCACCAGCGGTGAAGGGCACGTTGCTCGACATTTTCTTTTCTTCTCTTCCCGTCAAGTCACACCAGGACGATCGGCCGCCTCTGGGGAGTGGGCGGCGCAGACCGCGGGGCCGTTGGGGGCCGGGGTTCCTGCAACCGGGTGAACGAAGATGGCGTCCACCGCCACGCATCCGGCCGGTCCGCGTGGCATGGCGATCTGTAGATCCGGTTCGGGCGTCGCCCGTCTCGGCTGCTGGGGCGGGGCCGGCGCGTGGAGGCATCCCATCAGGGCCGGTCCCAAAAAAAGTTCCGCCGGCGAGACCGAGCGGATACGGGTTATTCTATACCACGAAACGGGCGTCCGAGACAGGTAAAAAAAGCGTCAAACTGCCGCCCGGCCCGTGGCGGCAGGCGCAACGCCGCTTTCCGGAACGCCAGAGGCGGCCGTTGCGGGCCGCCTCTGCATCGCATCGCACCATGGAGATAGTGCGACTCCGGCTCAGTCGCCAGAGCCGGCGTTTTCGGACAGCATCTCGGCCTTGCCGGGCTTGTCCTTCCAGTCGTCGGCGTCGGGCAGCGCGTCCTTCTTGCGGGTGATGTTGGGCCAGCTGCCGGCCAGCTCGCGGTTCTTCTCGGCCCACTTCTGGGCGATGTCTTCCGAGTCGGGGAAGATGGCTTCCGCCGGGCATTCGGGCTCGCACACGCCGCAGTCGATGCATTCGTCCGGATTGATGACGAGCATGTTCTCGCCTTCATAGAAACAGTCCACCGGGCACACCTCGACGCAGTCGGTGTACTTGCACTTGATGCAGTTCTCGGTGACGACGTAGGTCATTTGGGGGTCAACTCCGGTTCGCTCGTATGGTCGGTTGTGTGCGGGGGTACGACCCGCGAGGTCAGGACGAAATCCCGAGTCGCTGCATCACCCTTTTGCGGGCGTCGCCGCTCTCCGCGTCTTCGACGTAGAGCAGGCCGCAGATGCGGCGCATCAGGTTGGCCTCGTAGTCGTGGACCTCCTTGTCGGCGTACACGACCTCCCACAACATTTCCACCATCTCGACGCGCTGATCGTGGTCAAAATTATCCTTGATCGCGCGGGTGTAGGCGTACAGCTCGGTGGTCTGCGCCGCTTCCGCCTCGGCATCGGCCAGCAGCTGGGCGGCCTCCTCCGGGGTCAGGGTGAAGCGGCCCTGCAGCAGGCGCAGGATGATGGCGCGCTCGGCGGCGTCGAAATCGCCGTCCAGGGTGGCGGCCTCGACCATGACGGCGGCGGCGGCCAGCGCCACGTCGTCGCGGCCGCGCCGGCGGGACTCCGGTGTGCCGCCATCGAACAGGAGTTGCTTGAGTTTGTTCAGCATGACCCGTTTCACGTGATGTCGCAGGGCGGCGCGATCAAGCGCCGGGCGTGACGGGGGCCGCAAGCGGGCTTGCCTTTGGCGGCGGGATGCGTCACTTAACCACCATGACCAGCCCCACGCAAGACGCCAGGCGGTCGGCGCCGGCGGTGGCCCGCAACCGCGACCCCATCCTCTCGGTCCTGCAACGCGCGTTGCCCGGCCGCGGTCTCGTGCTTGAGATCGCCAGCGGCACCGGCGAGCACGCGGTGCACTTCGCCGCCGCCCTGCCGCATCTGGAATGGCAGCCCACCGACCGCACGCCGGAGTCGCTCGCCAGCATCGACGCCTGGGCCGCGGCGGCGGCGGTGCCGACGGTGCGGCCGGCGCTGCACCTGGACGTCACCGACCACCCCTGGCCGGTGGCCGAGGCGGCGGCGGTGGTCTGCATCAACATGATCCACATCGCCCCGCCGGCGGCCACCGACGGCCTGCTGCGCGGTGCCGCGGCGGTGCTGCCGGCCGGGGCGCCGCTGGTGCTCTACGGCCCCTTCAAGGTGGGCGGCTTCCACACCGCCGACAGCAACATGGCCTTCGAGGCCTGGCTGAAGGACCAGAACCCCGAGTTCGGTGTCCGCAACCTGGAGGACGTCGCCGACCTGGCGGCGGTGGCCGGCTTCGCGGCGCCCGAGACGGTGCAGATGCCGGCCAACAACCTGACGGTGGTGTTCCGCCGCCGCTAGGGGCGGGGACGGTCCTACTTCTTCGGCGGCGTCAGGCAGCGCGCCTTGAAGTCGGTGCCGAAGGCGTCCAGCGCCGCCCGGTCTAGGGTCAGCCCCGGCGTTTCGTAGGCGCCGCGCGCCGCCACCAGATCATCGAAGCACTTCTGCATGGGCGGGCCGCCGTCGCCTTCCTCGTCGGCGAAGCGGCTGGCCGGTTCCTCGTCGAAGCCGAGGGTGACGCCGGTCAGCTGGTCGCCGCGGAAGTCGGCGGTGCCGATGCAGCAGATGGCGCAGGCGGCGATGTCGTCATAGGCCGCCACCGAGGTCTCGGCGCCGTGCAGGGCGATGTCCAGCAGGTCGTAGGGTGTGATGGCGACGCTGGCGGTGATGACGCCGTCGGCCAGCCCGGCCTCGATGATGCCGCCGTTGCAGCGGTCGCCGCCGAACGGCCGGTCGATGACCGTCACCGTGTCGCCGTCGCGGCGGAACACCACGATGCTGGAGAACTGGCCGGTGCCGCCGCCCCACGCGCGCGTCTCCACCACCATCCCCGCCTCCGTGCGGCCGAGCACGCGGTAGCCCGCCGTCGCCGTGTTCATGGGCTCTTCCATGTCGGTGTAGCGGTAGGTGCGTTCCAGCCAGCCGTCGGCATCGGGGCCGGTGGCCGGGTGGTCCGGGTGCAGCTCCATGTTCTCGTCCAGGCAGGCGTCGGGTGAGAAGGTTTCCGGCAGCGCCTCGAAGCAGTAGGGGTCGATGGGCGCCCCCTTGACCATCAGCTCGGCCGGCAGCCCGGCCGGGGCCGCCGGGGACTCGGCCGCCGCCGGAGCTTGTGCCTGGGCCGGCGCCGGAGCCGGCGCCGGAGCGGCCGCCAGGGCGGCGGCCGGCAGCATCAGGGCCGCGGTCACACTTGCCGCCGCCGCCAGCCTGCGGCCGGCGGACGGGATCAGTCTCGTCGCCATGGGTTCTCCCTCCCCGAGCATTGTGCCGTTACGATACCACCAAGCGCGGTGGGGCCGAAAGAAAACCGGCGGGCCGAAGCCCGCCGGTTCCTGGCCTTGCCGGACTGCCGGTGCCGCTACCTTACTCGGCGGCGACGGTGGCGGCGGGGGTGACGGGCACCTCCAGCTTGTCCAGCATTTCCTTCGGCACGATCTGCCAGAACTTGCCCACCTCGCGGCCCCAGTTGGCGAGGATGCGCTGGGCGTGGGCCGAACCGGTCTCCGCCGCGTGTTCCTCGATCAGGGCCTTGAGCTGCTGCTCGTAGTGGTCGACCGCGATGCGCTGCCAGATGACGTTGTCGGGGTTGGCCCGCAGCTCGAAGCTGGCGTCCTCGTCGTAGATGTAGGCCATGCCGCCGGTCATGCCGGCGCCGAAGTTGGCTCCGACCGCGCCGAGGATCACCACCACGCCGTTGGTCATGTACTCGCAGCCGTTGGAGCCGCAGCCCTCCACCACCACGGTGGCGCCGGAGTTGCGCACCGCGAACCGCTCGCCGGCCTGACCGGCGGCGAACAGCTTGCCGGCGGTGGCACCGTAGAGCACGGTGTTGCCGATGATGGTGTTGTCGTTGGACTTCAGCGGGCTGGAGACGGCCGGACGCACCACGATGGTGCCGCCCGACAGGCCCTTGCCGACGTAGTCGTTGCTGTCGCCGAACACTTCCAGCTTCAGCCCCTGCACCGCGAAGGCGCCCAGCGACTGGCCGGCCGACCCGCGCAGACGGACCGTGATGTGGCCCGGCTGCAGGCCGGTCATGCCGTACTTCTTGACGATCTTGTGCGACAGCTTGGTGCCGATGGCGCGGTGGGTGTTCCGCACGTTGTAGGTCAGCTGCATCTTCTCGCCGTCCTCAAGGGCCGGGCGGGCATCGACGATCATCTGGGCGTCGAGGGTTTCCGGCACCTCGTTGCGGCCGACCGTCTGGCAGGTGGTCGGCAGGCCGCCGTTGTCCGGCTGCACCAGCAGGGCGTTGAGGTCAAGGTCGTCCAGGTGGCTGGCGCCGCGGCTGACCTGGTGCAGCAGGTCGGAGCGGCCGATCACCTCCTCCAGCGAGCGGAAGCCGAGGCCGGCCAGGATCTCGCGCACTTCCTCGGCGATGAAGGTGAACAGGTTGACCACCTTCTCCGGCGTGCCGGTGAACTTGGCGCGCAGGGCCGGGTCCTGGGTGCAGACGCCCACCGGGCAGGTGTTGCTGTGGCACTGGCGCACCATGATGCAGCCCAGCGCGATCAGGCTGGTGGTGCCGACGCCGTATTCCTCGGCGCCCAGCATGGCGGCGATGACGATGTCGCGGCCGGACTTCAGGCCGCCGTCGGTGCGCAGCTTCACCCGGTGGCGCAGACGGTTGAGCGTCAGCACCTGATGCACTTCCGACAGGCCCATTTCCCATGGCAGGCCGGCGTACTTGATGGAGGTCTGCGGCGCCGCGCCGGTGCCGCCCGAGTGGCCGGACACCAGGATGACGTCGGCATTGGCCTTGGCCACGCCGGCGGCGATGGTGCCGATGCCGGTGCGGCTGACCAGCTTCACGGTGACCTGGGCTTCCGGGTTGATCTGCTTGAGGTCGTAGATCAGCTGGGCCAGGTCTTCAATGGAATAGATGTCGTGGTGCGGCGGCGGGCTGATCAGCATGACGCCCGGGGTCGCGTGGCGCAGCTTGGCGATCTGCACCGTCACCTTGAAGCCGGGCAGCTGGCCGCCTTCGCCGGGCTTGGCGCCCTGGGCGACCTTGATCTCGATTTCGCGGCACTGGTTCAGGTATTCGGCGGTGACGCCGAAGCGGCCCGACGCCACCTGCTTGATGGCCGAGTTGGCGTTGTCGCCATTGGGCGCCGGCCGGTAGCGCTCGCGGATCTCGCCGCCCTCACCGGAGTCGGACTTGGCGCCGATGCGGTTCATGGCGATGTTGAGCGTGCCGTGCGCTTCCGGCGACAGGGCGCCGAGCGACATGGCCGGGGTGATGAAGCGCTTGCGGATGGCGGTGGTGCTTTCCACCTCGTCCAGCGACAGGGCGGCGCGGTCGGAGCGGAAGTCCATCAGGTCGCGCAGGTGGATGGGCGGCATCTTGTAGAGGCCTTCCACATACCGGCGGTAGGTCTGATAGCTGTCCGTCGCCACGGCGTGCTGCAGGGTGTGGATGAGGTTGCCGTCGAAGGCATGGCGCTCGCCGCCGTTGCGGCGGACGCGGTAGACGCCGCCGATGGGCAGCACCACCGCCCCGGCCGCATAGGCCTTGGCGTGCTGTTCCAGCACCTTCTTCTGGATGCCCTGCAGGCCGATGCCGGAAATGCGCGACGACATGCCGGGGAAGAACTCCGCCACCAGCGTGCGCGACAGGCCGATGGCCTCGAAGTTGTAGCCGCCGCGGTAGCTGCTGATGACCGAGATGCCCATCTTCGACATCACCTTCAGCAGGCCCTCGCCGATGGCCTTCTTGAAGTTCTTCAGGCAGTGCTCCAGCGGGGTGTCGCCGAACAGGCCGCGGGCATGGCGGTCGGCGATGGCTTCCTCGGTCAGGTAGGCGTTGACCGTGGTGGCGCCGACGCCGATCAGCACCGCGAAGTAATGCACGTCCATGCACTCGCCCGAGCGCACGTTGACGCTGGTGAAGGTGCGCAACTGCTGGCGGACGAGGTGGGTGTGGACACCGCCGGCGGCCAGGATCATGGGGATGGCGGCGCGGGTCGGGCCGGCCTTCTTGTCGGTCAGGATGACGTGGGTGCAGCCGCCGCGCACGGCGTCTTCCGCCTCGCGCTGGATGGCGTGCAGGGCGTCGCGCAGGGCGTTGTCACCGGCCGTCGGATCGAAGGTGCAGTCGATCTCCGCCGCCGTGTCGCCCATGTGGCGGCGCATGGCGTTGAATTCCGACGTCAGCAGCACCGGGCTGTCCAGCTGCAGCAGGTCGCACTGGCTGGCGTCCTCCTCCAGGATGTTGCCCAGGTTGCCGAGGCGGGTGTTGAGGCTCATCACCCGCGTTTCGCGCAAAGAGTCGATGGGCGGGTTGGTGACCTGGCTGAAGTTCTGGCGGAAGAAGCAGTGCAGCCCGCGATAGGTGTCCGACAGCACCGCCAGCGGCGCGTCGTCGCCCATGGAGCCGACCGCTTCCTTGCCGTCCTCGCCCATGGGCTGCAGGATCAGTTCCATGTCTTCCATGGTCAGGCCGTAGCCCATCTGGCGGCGGCGCAGGTCTTCGCCGGTGATGCCCAGCGTCTCGCTGTGGTCGGCGGCTTCGATCAGGCCTTCCAGCAGGGTGATGCGCTTGACCCATTCGCCGAACGGGCGGCGGGCGGCCAGGGTGTCCTTGAGGGCGCGGTCGCTGAAGAACTTGCCTTCGCGCAGGTCGACGCCGATGCACTCGCCGGGGCCGACGCGGCCCTTCTCGACGATCTCCGCTTCCTGCAGGCGCACCATGCCGGTTTCCGAACCGACGATAAGCAGGCCGCTGGCGGTGACGGAATAGCGCATGGGGCGCAGGCCGTTGCGGTCCATGCCGGCGACCACCCAGCGGCCGTCGGTGGCGCAGATGGCGGCCGGGCCGTCCCACGGTTCCATGATGCAGTTGTAGTAGCTGAACATGGAGCGATGCTCTTCCGGCATCAGCTTGTTCTGGCCGATGCTTTCGGGAATGAGCGCCGCCTTCACCTCCGGCGCCGAGCGGCCGGCGCGGCACATCAGCTCGAACACGTTGTCGAGCGCCGCCGAGTCGGAGCCGCCGGCCTGGATGGTCGGCTTCAGGTCCTCGATCATGTCGCCGAACACGTCGGTCGCCATGCGGGTCTCGTGCGACTTCATCCAGTTGACGTTGCCCATCAGCGTGTTGATCTCGCCGTTGTGGGCGAGCATGCGGAAGGGCTGGGCCAGGCGCCAGGTCGGGAAGGTGTTGGTGCTGTAGCGCTGGTGATAGATGGCGAAGCTGGAGACGAAACGCTCGTCCAGCAGGTCGGGATAGAAGGTGGTCAGCTGTTCCGCCAGGAACATGCCCTTGTAGATGATCGACCGGCACGAGAACGAGCAGATGTAGAACTCGGTGATGTGCTCGGCCAGCACCTTCTTCTCGATGCGGCGGCGGATGACGTAGAGGTCGTTCTCGAACTTGTCGTCGTCAACGCCCTTGGTGTTGGCGATCATGATCTGCTCGATCTCGGGGCGGGTGGCGTTGGCCTTCTCGCCGATCACCGAGATGTCGACCGGCACCTGGCGCCAGCCGTAGATCGAGTAGCCGAAGTTGAGGATTTCCGACTCGGTCACCGTGCGGCAGCGTTCCTGCGCCGCCATGTCGTTCTTCGGCAGGAAGATCATGCCGACCGCCAGCTTGCCGCCGGCCAGGTCGTGGCCGGTGCGCTGGACGTGTTCCTTGAAGAAGTCCTGCGGAATCTGGACGTGGATGCCGGCGCCGTCACCGGTCTTGCCGTCGGCGTCGACGGCGCCGCGGTGGAACAGCACGCGCAGGGCCTCGACGCCGGCTTCCACCACCTCGCGGCGGGGCTTGCCGTCGAGCGCGGCGATCAGGCCGACGCCGCAGTTGTCGTGTTCCCAGCCGTAGTCGTAGGCACCGGCCGCCTTCAGGGTCTCGGCATTCTTCTTCCAGGTCTCGACGAACTGGCTGCCGGACTCGGGCTGAACCTTCTTGATCTCGGTCATCGGTGTCTACTCCCTCAGGAGGCCTGGGCCAGGGCGGGCGCGCTCTTGTCGGCGGCGGCCTTGGCGGTCACGTACTGGTGGATGCGCTCGGCGGCGTCGCGGCCGTCCTTGACGGCCCACACCACCAGCGAGGCGCCGCGCATGATGTCGCCGGCGGCGAACACGCCGGGGATGGAGGTCATCAGCGTCTTGTGGTCGGTCTTCACGGTGCCCCAGCGGGTGACCGCCAGCTCCGGCTCGTTGAAGTAGACCGGCAGGTCTTCCGGCTCGAAGCCCAGCGCCTCGATCACCAGGTCGGCGTCCATGGTGAACTGGCTGCCCTCGATGGGCTGCGGGCTCTGGCGGCCGGAGCTGTCGGCGACGCCCAGGTGCATCTTGATGGCGCGCACGGCGGTCACCTTGTGGTCGGCATCGCCGAGCAGGGCTTCCGGCGCCGCCATCCACACGAACTCGACCCCTTCCTCGACGGCGTTGGCCACTTCGCGCTGGGAGCCGGGCATGTTCTCGCGGTCGCGGCGGTAGACGCAGCGAACGGCCTTGGCGCCCTGGCGGATGGCGGTGCGCACGCAGTCCATGGCGGTGTCGCCGCCGCCGATGACGACGACGTTCTTGCCGGCGGCGTTCAGCTCGCCCGACTCGTAGGCCGGGACGCTGTCGCCCATGCCGACGCGGTTGGAGGCGGTGAGGTAGGTCAGCGCCTTGTGCACGCCGGTCAGGCCGGCGCCGGGGCAGGTCAGCTGGCGCGCCTTGTAGACGCCGGTGGCGACCAGCACGGCATCGTGACGGGCGCGCAGGTCGGCGAAGGAGATGTCCTTGCCGACATCGGTGTTGGGGTGGAAGACGACGCCGGCGTCCTGCAGCAGCTTCACCCGCCGCTCGACCACGTACTTCTCCAGCTTGAAGCCGGGAATGCCGTAGATCAGCAGGCCGCCGATGCGGTCGTGGCGGTCGTAGACATGCACGGCATAGCCCTTGCCGCGCAGCTGCTCCGCCGCCGCCATGCCGGCGGGGCCGCCGCCGATGATGCCGACCGACAGGCCGTTCTCGGCATCGGGCACCACCGGCTTGACCCAGCCTTCGGCCCAGGCGGTGTCGGTGATGTACTTCTCGACCGAGCCGATGGTGACGGCGCGGTGGCGGCTCTGCTCCAGCACGCAGGAGCCTTCGCACAGACGGTCCTGCGGGCAGATGCGGCCGCAGATTTCCGGCATGTTGTTGGTCGCCGAGGACACCGCATAGGCTTCCTCCAGGCGACCGCTGGCGGTCAGCATCAGCCAGTCGGGGATGTTGTTCCCGAGCGGGCAGTGGATCTGGCAGAAGGGAATGCCGCACTGCTCGCAACGGGAGGCCTGATCCGCCGCTTTCTCCGGCTCGAACGCAGTGTAGATCTCGTCGAAGTCCTCGCGGCGCATCTCGGCCGGGCGCTTCGTCGGATACTCCTGCTCGAGCGTGGTGAAGCGTAGCATCTTGTTGCGCGCCATGGCGCAGCCTCCTCGCGTCGACTGATGGAATGGGGGACCGTGGTCACCATTCCAATAAGTGCGAAAACCGCGGACTCCAAGCAAAAAATAACATTTAGGTCAACTTTGTTTACCAATTTCCGCGCAATTTTATAACCTGCTGCCGCCGCACTGCCTCAAATGGCTGATGCTGCGGGAATTTTAGTTCACATTTGTGAACCATGTCCCGGCTTCCGGCGGAATCCCTGGCTGTGATAGAAGGACCGCACACCATCCGCAGGGGGTTCTGGGTGACGCTTCTACAAATCCTGGTGCTCGCCGTGGTGCAGGGCATCACCGAGTTCCTGCCCATCAGTTCCTCGGGCCATCTGGTGCTGGTGCCGGCGGTGACCGGCTGGCCGGACCAGGGGCTGGACATGGACGTGGCGGTGCACGTCGGCACGCTGCTGGCGGTGCTGCTGTACTTCCGCGGCGACGTCTGGGGCATGGCCGTCGGCCTCACCCGCGTCGCCCGCGGCCGCCGTGATCCGCTCGGCCGGCTGGCGCTGCAGATCATCGTCGCCACCGTTCCGGTGGTGGTGGCGGGCTTCCTGCTGCGCGACATGATCGGCACGGTCGGCCGCCTGATCGCGGTGATCGGCTGGACGACGCTGCTCTACGGCATCCTGCTGTGGGTGGTGGACCGCCTGTGCATGACGGTCAAGCGGGCCGAGCACATGACCTGGGGCGACACGCTGGTGATCGGCCTGGCGCAGGTGCTGGCCCTGGTGCCCGGCACCAGCCGGTCGGGCATCACCATGACGGCGGCGCGCATGCTGGGCTACGAGCGCGGCGAGGCGGCGCGCATCTCCATGCTGCTGTCGATCCCCACCATCCTGGGCGCCGGCGTGCTGTCGGGCTGGCACATCGCCGAAAGCGGCGACTGGCAGCTGACCCACGCCGCCCTCATCGCCGCCGGCCTCGCCTTCCTGGCGGCCCTGGTGGCCATCGCCCTGCTGATGGCATGGCTGAAGCGGGCCAGCTACACCCCCTTCGCCGTCTACCGCATCATCCTCGGCATCGGGCTGCTGGCCTGGGCCTACGGGATGATCTGAGCCGCCGGCTCAGGCGCCGCCGGAGCCGCTGCGGCGGTACTGGCGGACCCGCATGGCCAGGGCCAGCACGTACAGGAACACGGCGATGGCGATCATCGTTTCCTGGACTTCCTGGTGGTGGCGGGTGGAGATGTCGAAGGGCGGCGGCAGGGCGGTGCCGGTCCACACCTGCAGGCGGTCGAAGATGCGCGGGGCGAACACCAGCGCCGCCGCCGGCGCCAGGGTCACTTCCGGCGTCAGCCAGGCGAGGACGCGGCCGCGCTCCATCCAGCCGAGGTAGCCGCGCGCCCGCGCCAGCGGCAGCAGGCAGCCGCCGATCAGGATCACCGCCGCGGCGATGGCCCGCGGCTTCTGGTCGAGCGCCCGTTCGGCCATGTTGTGCAGGTTGGTTTCCTGCTGCTTGTTGACCGCCGCCATCCACTCCGGCGTGTCCCACAGGAAGAAGTGCTGGCCCCAGCTCCATTCCTCGCCGGCGACCACCACCGCCAGCGCCGCCAGCAGCCAGAAGCACAGCCGCAGCCAGCCCACCTGCCGCACCCCGTCGGACAGCGCCACATAGGCGGCGGCGACGGCGGTGAGCACGAACAGCACGGCGGTCAGGTTCTCGCCGAAGCCGCGCTCGTCGTTGACGTACCACACGAAGGCCTCGGGCGAGACCATGCGGATGGCCAGGGCGCCCAGGAAGAAGCCGAGCGGCAGCCCCACCCACAGCCATGCCGGCAGGCCGGAGCGGCGCACGGCGAACTGCGGATGCGGATGCGGATGGTCAAGGAAGCGCAGCGCCCGGTCGAGGCGGCCCGGCGCACGGGCGGGGGTGGTGGTGGTGTCCTGTCGCATGGGCGGGACTATGACGCAAATGTAGCAGGCCGTAAATGTCGGGAACGCCCCCGGAAAGGCACGAAAAGAACGACGGGGCGGCCACGGCTGGCCGCCCCGTCGTGCCATGTCTCCGGTGCGGCGGGGTGGTCGCCGCCGCCGCCGCGATCAGAGTTCCGAGCGGGGCTGCTCGCGCAGGATGATCTGCTTGTGCAGGCTGCGGTAGCGCGACAGGTAGGTCGGCACGATGGCCTCCACCGTGGTCGGCGTGATGCCGAGGTCGCGCAGGCCCGGCTGGGCGCCGGACAGCACGTTGTCCTTGCGCAGCAGCTTCACCTGATCGCGGGTCAGCAGCGGCTTCGGCAGCAGCTGCAGGAAGGTCGCCTGCAGGTTCGCCACCCACATGGGCAGGGGGGCGACCAGACGGTTGCGGCGGGTTTCGTGCGACACCAGCTTCATGACGTCGCGCATGGACAGCACCTCGTCGCCGCCCAGCTCGTAGGTTCGGCCGGTGGGAGCCATGGGCTCCAGGCTGCGCATCAGCGCCTCGGCCACGTCGCCGACGTAGACCGGCTGGAACTTCGGACCGCCGTCGCCGACCAGATCAAGCTGGAAGCCGCCGTCGGCACCGCGCCGCACCGCCGGGGCGTGGTCGGTGAAGAACGGCAGCACCGGCGACAGCCGGGCCATGGAGGCGAACAGGTTGAAGAAGCCGTCCTCCGGCCCGAACACCACGCTCGGGCGGACGATGGTGGCCTCGGGGAAGGCGGCGCGCACGGCCTTTTCGCCCAGCGCCTTGCTGCGGGCGTAGGCGGAGTCGCTGGCCTCGTCGGCGCCGAGGGCGGACATCTGGATGAAGCGCTTCACGCCCGCCGCCTTGGCGGCCTTGGCGACGCGCTCGGCGCCTTCCACATGGATGCGCTGGAAGGTGGCCTTGCCGCCTTCGGCCAGGATGCCGACCAGATTGATCACCGCATCCGCCCCTTCGACGGCGCGGCTGACCGAGGCATCGTCGAGCACCGAAGCGGGCACCAGGCTGATCTGGCCGAGGTCGCCCATGGGCTTCAGGAACATGGCCTTTTCGATATCACGCACGGCGACGCGCACCCGGTCGCCACGCGCCGTCAGGCGCTTGACCAGATGGCGGCCGATGAAGCCGGAGCCGCCGAACACCGTCACCAGACGAGGCTTCGTCATCGCAATGGGTCTCCCTCTGTCGGGGCCGCAGGCGCGATCGGGCCCCCACCAATCCAGGTGGGCGCAAGGTCGCACAGCGCGCGCCTTTACGCAACCGGACGGGTGGGGCGCGACCGCTTTTCCATACCTCTTCCTGCGCAGGGGCGGGGCGGCCGGAGCACCGCCGGACGCGGCCGGAAAATTTTTTGCATTTTTGTGTTGACGCCCACCCCCGATCTGAGTAGAAAGCGGTCCTCCGACGGACGCAACGGACCGCGAGACGCCGGCGAAGAGCAAAAAACGCTTGACGCACAACGGCTTAAACGGTATCCAGTGTTCGCTCCACCTGCCCAGGTGGCGGAATTGGTAGACGCGCAGGTTTCAGGTACCTGTGGCCGAAAGGTCGTGGAAGTTCGAGTCTTCTCCTGGGCACCATCTCTTCTGATAGTCGCGAGTTCGCGCTACAGCGCATCCCTCAACAGACGCGCTCACGGCGCCCGCCGCTTTTCCGGCCCAGCGCTTCAGGCGCCACGGCGGAAGGCGGTTTTCGCATGTCCATCACCCTGCATCGCGGCGACATTCCGGCCGACCTGACCTTCGGGGACAGCGTCGCCGTCGACACCGAAACCATGGGCCTGTCGCTGGTGCGCGACCGCCTGTGCGTGGTGCAGCTGTCGTCGGGGGATGGCACCGCCCATGTGGTGCAGCTGGGCCGCGACTACGACTGCCCCAACCTGAAGCGCCTGCTGGCCGACCCGGCGGTCACCAAGATCTTCCACTTCGCGCGCTTCGACCTGGCGATGATCCGCCGCTCCCTCGGCGTCACCTGCACGCCGGTATGGTGCACCAAGATTGCCTCCCGCCTCGCCCGCACCAATACCGACAAGCACGGCCTGAAGGATCTCTGCCGCGACCTGACCGGAGTCGAGATTTCCAAGGAACAGCAGACGTCGGACTGGGGCGCCGCCACCCTGAGCGAGCAGCAGCTGGCCTATGCCGCCCAGGACGTCCTGTACCTGCACCGCATGCGGGCGGCGCTGGAAGGGCTGCTGGCGCGCGAGGGCCGCACCGAACTGGCGGCCGCCTGCTTCGCCTTCCTGCCGACGCGGGCGGCGCTGGATCTGGCGGGTTGGGACGACTTCGACATCTTCGCCCACTGATTGACAGGGCCGCCGGGCCTCCCTTTATACGCCCGGCACGACGTTGACGCCCCCGGCGCGCGCGCGTAGGGTTCAGCTCGATTCCGGCTGCTGCCCTTGCCATGAAGGCGCCGCACTCCGCGCGCAGAGTGCCCGACGGACAGCCGCCCGTGACGGGCGTCGAGGGTCCGACCGCCAGCGCCGCGAGAGATGAAGAGAGACGAACCCGTGTCCATTGCCGAGCCCGCCGCCGCCCGCCTCTCCCCCCCGGACGTCGCCTCCGCCCGCCGTGTGCTGGCGCTGGAGGCGGAAGGGCTGACGGCGCTTGCCGACTCGCTGGGTGACGCCTTCGCCGCCGCCATCGAGCGCCTGCACGCCGTCGACGGCCGCATCATCATCTCCGGCATGGGCAAGAGCGGCCACGTCGCCCGCAAGATCGCCGCCACCCTGGCCTCCACCGGCCGTCCGGCGCAGTTCGTCCACCCGGCGGAAGCCAGCCACGGCGACATGGGCATGATCACCCGCGCCGATGCGGTCATCGCCCTGTCCAATTCGGGCGAGACGCCGGAGCTGGCCGACCTCATCGCCTATACCCGCCGCTTCGGCATCCCGCTTGTCGCCATGACCGGCCGCCCCGGCTCCACCCTGGCGGTGCAGGCCGACGTGGCGCTGGTGCTGCCGCGGGTGAACGAGGCCTGCCCGCTCGGCCTCGCCCCCACCACCTCCACCACCATGATGCTGGCGCTGGGCGATGCCATCGCCGTCTGCCTGCTGGAGCGCAAGGGCTTCACCGCCGCCGACTTCCAGATCTTCCATCCGGGCGGCCAGCTGGGCCGCCGGCTGCTGACGGTCAGCGACCTCATGCACAGCGGCGAGCGGCTGCCGCTCATCACCGCCGACCGGCTGATGAGCGAGGCCATCGTGGAGATGAGCGCCAAGTCCTTCGGCTGCGTCGGCGTGGTGGACGGCGACGGCCGCCTGGCCGGCATCGTCACCGACGGCGACCTGCGCCGCCACATGGGCGACGGCCTGCTCGGCCAGACCGTCGGCGCCGTCATGACCCGCGGCGCCAAGACCATCCGCCCCGGCGCCCTGGCGGCGGAGGCGCTGCGCATCCTCAACACCCTGTCGGTGACCAGCCTGTTCGTGGTCGAGGACGGCCGCCCGGTCGGCCTCGTGCACATTCACGACTGCCTGCGGGCGGGGGTGGCATGATGGCGCGGGCGGACCAGCCGGGTCCGCGTCCCTTCTCCGCCGGGCCGGCTCGCGGTCCGCAGCGGCGGCGGCAGCCGGCCGCCTACAGCCGCTTCGTGCGGGCCATGAAGGTGGGCCTGATCGGCATCGCCCTCGCCCTGGTGGTGCTGGTGGTGCTGTGGCCGCAGTTGCGCACCATCGAGGACGAATTCCTGGTCAAGTTCGCCAGCCTGAAGGGCGCCCGCGTCGACCGCATCGAAATGGTCAACGCCCGCTACTTCGGCACCGACGAGCGCAACCGCCCCTATGCGGTGACGGCGGCCCGGGCGCTGGAGATCGACGCCGACCGGGTGGAGCTGGAAAGCCCCAAGGCCGACATGACCCTTGACCAGGGCTGGATCATGCTCAACAGCGACAAGGGCTTCTACAGCAAGTCGGGCAAGACGCTGGAGCTGGTGGGCAACGTCAACGTCTTCCAGGACGAGGGGTACGAGTTCCACACCGCCAGCGCCATCGTGCACGTGGAGATGGGCGACGCCCGCGGCAACCACCCGGTGGAAGGCGCGGGCGCCTTCGGCTGGGTCGCCGGCGAAGGGTTCGAGCTGACCGACAAGGGCAAGCGCCTGCTGGTCACCGGCAAGTCGAAACTGGTGCTCACGGGGGTCGGGGGCACCCAGGAAGGACGATGAGGATCATGCAGGTGCGGATGCGGGCGGCGGTGACGGCCCTGGCTCTCGGGCTCGGGCTGATGGCGGGCGGCGTTGTGGTGGTGGCGGACGGCGCCCCGGCGGCGGCCCAGACCCTCAACCTCGCCACCGGCGGCAGCGGCGGCGGCCAGGGCGCCGCGCCGGTGCCCATCGAGGTGCTGGCCGACGACGGCATCGAGTGGCTGCAGGACGAGAGGCGCTTCATCGCCCGCGGCAACGCGGTCGCCACCCGCGGCACCACTCAGGTGCTGGCCGACCGGCTGATCGCCGACTACCGCGAACTGCCGGAGGAGCAGGGCGGCGGCACCCAGGTGTTCCGCCTGACCGCCGAGGGTAACGTCACCATCCGCAGCCCGCAGGAAACCGCCACCGGCACCCGCTCCATCTACGACGTCGACGCCGCCATCCTGTACCTGTGGGGCGGCCCGGCGAAGCTGGTGACCCCCACCGACATGGTCTCGGCGACCAAGGAAATCCGCTACTACGAGCGCGACCGCAAGGCGGTGGCCGAGGGCGATGCCGTCGCCGTGCGCGGCGACCGCCGCATCAACGCCGACGTCCTGACCGCCTTCTTCGTCGACCCCGAGGCGGCGCCGCGCAAGCAGCCCGCCAAGGCCGCCGCCAACGCCAACGCCAACGACAGCCTGGCCGGCGGCAGCGAGCTGGAACGCATCTATGCCGACGGCAACGTGGTCATCACCACGTCGAAGGAGCGCATCGAGGCCCGGCAGGGCAATTACAATGCCAAAACCGGTATCGCGGAGATGGAGGGTTCGGTTAAGATCACCCAGGGCAAGAGCGTGCTGCAGGGTGATCGTGCAACAAGCAACCTGAACACCCACGTCAGCACCCTGCACAGCGGCGCCGGCGGCATGGCGCGCGGCCTTCTGGTTCCGAAAACCCAGGAGGGCCGAGGCGGCGCCGGCGGCAGCAACTAGGGCACGCTCCTGAACACCGGGATCCGCAGGCGGCCGAACCCTCGGCCGCGGCGGTGGGAGAGAGGATCAGTCAGTATGGCGCTTCGCCCCGTCGATATCGCCGCCAGCACCACGCCCGCCGCCGCCGGTGGCGATGCCGCCGACGGGCTGCGGGTGGTGCAGGGCGATGCCGGCCTTACGGTCAACAACATCGGCAAGCGCTACAAGGGGCGGCCGGTGCTGCGCGACGTGTCGCTCGGCGTCCACCGCGGCGAGGCGGTGGGCCTGCTCGGCCCCAACGGCGCCGGCAAGACCACCTGCTTCTACTGCGTCACCGGCCTCATCACGCCGGACAGCGGCAGCATCATGCTCGACGGCCAGGACGTCACCCGCCTGCCCATGTACCGCCGCGCCCGCCAGGGCATCGGCTACCTGCCGCAGGAGGCCAGCATCTTCCGCGGCATGACGGTGGAACAGAACCTGCGCGCCGTGCTGGAAGTGGCCACCGACGACGAGGACGAGCGCCAGCACCGCATGGAAAGCCTGCTGGCCGAGTTTTCCGTCGCCCACCTGCGCCGCGCCTCCGCCCTGTCGCTGTCGGGCGGCGAGCGCCGACGGGTGGAAATCGCCCGCACGCTGGCGACCAACCCGCACTTCGTGCTGCTGGACGAGCCGCTGGCCGGCATCGACCCCATTGCGGTGGGCGAGATCCGCGACCTGGTGGCGCACCTGAAGAACCGCGGCATCGGCGTGCTCATCACCGACCACAACGTGCGCGAGACGCTGGACATCATCGACCGCGCCTACATCCTGCACGAAGGCAAGGTGATGATGGAGGGCACGCCGGCCGACATCGTCTCGCACGAGGGTGTCCGCCGGGTCTACCTCGGCGAAAAGTTCAGCCTCTAGGTCGCGGGGGACGCCGTCTCACCATGGTGCTCGCGCCCAGCCTCCACCTCCGCCAGACCCAGTCCCTGGTGATGACGCCGCAGCTGCAGCAGGCGATCAAGCTGCTGCAGCTGTCGAACATCGAACTGACCGCCTACGTCGAGCAGGAGCTGGAGCGCAACCCGCTGCTGGAACGGGCCGAACCGCGCGATGCCGCCGGCAGCGAGGACCGCTACGACGACCGCCGCGATGCCGGCGAGGGGCTGCTGATCGACACCCCGGACGGCGGCGGCACCGCCTCGGAAGCGCCGCTCGACATCGAGGTCGACAACTCCTACGACGCCCAGGAATACGACGGCGGCGACGGGCCGGCGACTGCGGCGGCCGGCGGCGACTTCGGCGACGACTGGTCGAGCGTCGGGGCCGGCGGCCGGCGCGACTTCATGGACGACGACGGCGGCTTCGAGAACACCCTGGCCGGCGGCGTGTCGCTGCGCGACCACCTGATCGACCAGCTGGCCTGCGACGTGCCGGAGGGGCCGGACCGGCTGATCGGCCAGGCCTTCATCGACAGCCTGGACGACAACGGCTACCTCACCGTCAGCCCGGCCGAACTGGCCGAAACCCTCGGCGCCCCGCAGGCGCGGGTGGAGGCGGTACTCGACCGGCTGCAGCGCTTCGACCCGCCCGGCCTGTTCGCCCGTGATCTGGCCGAATGCCTGGCGCTGCAACTGCGGGAGAAGGACCGGCTCGACCCCTGCATGCAGGCGCTGCTGGCCAACCTGGACCTGCTGGCGCGGCGGGAATTCCCGCAGCTGATGAAGGTGTGCGGTGTCGATGCCGAGGATCTGGCCGAGATGGTGGCCGAGATCCGCGCCTGCGACCCGCGCCCGGCGCTGCGCTTCACCGATACCCCGGCGCAGCCGGTGGTGCCCGACGTGCTCATGCGCCCGGCTCCCGACGGTGGCTGGCACGTGGAACTGAACAGCGACGCCCTGCCGCGGGTGCTGGTCAACCACCGCTATTACGCCCTGGTGTCGAAGGCGGTGCGCAACAAGGAGGAGAAGGGCTTCCTGGCGGAGAACTTCCAGACCGCCAGCTGGCTGGTGAAGGCGCTCGATCAGCGGGCCAACACCATCCTCAAGGTGGCGGTGGAGATCGTCCGTCAGCAGGATGCCTTCTTCGTCCACGGCATCAGCGCCCTGCGGCCGCTGATCCTGCGCGACATCGCGACGGCCATCGAGATGCATGAAAGTACCGTCAGCCGCGTTACTTCGAACAAGTACATCGCCACGCCGCGCGGCATTTTCGAGCTTAAGTATTTCTTCACCCAGGCCATCGCTGGCGCCGATGGGGAATCCCACTCGGCGGAGGCCGTGCGTCACCGCATCCGCGCCCTGATCGACGCGGAATCCGCCGATGACGTGCTGTCCGACGACACCATCGTCGACCTGCTGAAGAAGGAGGGGGTGGACATCGCCCGCCGCACCGTCGCCAAGTATCGGGAAGCGATGCGCATTCCCTCTTCCGTCCAGCGGCGCCGCGAAAAGCGCATGAAACTTACGCAGGCCTGAGTTTCGCCGGATGACGTAGAACTTTCGCCCGAAGGACTTGCGGACGGCTTGACTTGCGATGGTTTACGGCCTACCTTCCCGCGCCTTGATCACATCCCCGTGCATGCGACCTCGCCGGCCCCGGCCCGGCTCATGCAGGGCAACCGCGGCGGCTGCCACACGGCGGCGGCGGTCCACCGGAAGATCGGGGCAGCAGAAGCGGCGCTTGCATCCGGCCGCTCCGGCCCTGACTTATAATTGTCACAGCCTTTTTCACGACGAGGGACCGGCATGGAGATCTCCGATCTGCTCAGCCCCGAAGCCGTCATTCCCAGCCTGAAGGCGACGAGCAAGAAGCAGGCGCTGCAGGAGATCGCGAAGCACGCCGCGGAGCTGACCGGGCTGCATGAGCGCGCCATCTTCGACACCCTGCTGGAACGGGAACGCCTGGGCACCACCGGCGTCGGCAACGGCATTGCCATTCCGCATGGCAAGCCGCCGCAGCTGACCCGGCTCTACGGCCTGTTCGCGCGGCTGGAACGACCGATCGACTTCGACAGCATCGACGAACAGCCCGTCGACCTGATGTTCCTGCTGCTGGCGCCCGAAACCGCCGGCGCCGACCATCTGAAGGCGCTCGCCCGCATCTCCCGCCTGCTGCGCGACCGCGGCATCTGCGAGAAGCTGCGCGGCACCGACAGCGCCGAAGGGCTCTACCTGCTGCTCACCCAGCACGAAGCCAACGCCGCCGCCTGACCGGCTGCGCGACCGCATCGACAGACGGGGCGGCCCCCATGCGGGCCGCCCCGTCTGTCGTCGTGGCCCCGGTCTGATACCCGGCAGGAACCGCCGGGGCGGCATATTCTGCCGGGCCGCCGGTGCCGCCGCGGCCCCGCCGCCGGCCGGAAAACGGCCGCCGGCCAGGGGGTGGTGGAGCGGCCCGCGGCTTGCATGGCGGAAGGTCTCTCTCGCATTTTTTCCGTGTCTCCGGTGCCTGCCATGAAGATCGACCACCAGACCACCGCCGCTGCCGCCTCCGGGGCTGCCACCAACATCGCCAACGGAGCCATCGGCTCCGCCAGCGACGCCGAGAAGGCGCGCGAGTTCCAGCAGCACCTGAAGACCGAGCTGCTCGACAAGGGGCTGATGGGCTGGGCCAAGGACCAGTGGAAGGAGAAGCTGGAGGAAAAGCTGCGCAAGGAGGTCATGGCCGACATGAACCTCACCGACGCCCAGCTGACCTCCATGGAAGAGACCCTGCGACGGACCATCGAGCAGCTCATCCGCGAGCAGCTGGAGAAGAAGATGCAGGATTCCCTGGCCGGCGGTCCGGCCGGCGCCGGGGCGCCCGGTCAGGGCCAGGACAAGGGCGGCCAGCCCACCGGTGTCGCCGCCGGCGGCATCAGCGGCAAGCCGACCCTGTCGCTGCCGGCGCTCACCCTGGCGCAGGGCTGGGGCGTCTGATCAGCCCTCGCCGGCCTCCGTCGCCGGCAGGAACCGCTCCGCCGGCAGCCGCACGGTGACGCTGGTGCCGGTTCCCGGCGCCGAGCGGATGGACAGGGTGCCGCCGTGCAGCGCCACCATGTCGCGGGCCAGCGACAGGCCGAGGCCCATGCCTTCGTACTTGCGCCCCAGGCTGGCATCCACCTGGGTGAAGCGCTGCAGCGCCCGCTCCACCTCCGCCTCGCTCATGCCGATGCCGGTGTCGGAGACCACGGCGATCAGGCTGCCATCCTCCGCCGCCCGCTCCAGGCTGAGGGAGACGGCGCCGCCGGCCTGGGTGAACTTGACCGCGTTGGACAACAGGTTGACCAGGATCTGCTTCAGCCGCCGTTCGTCGGCGTGATAGGGCGGCAGGCCGGGCGCCACGTCCACCGCCAGGGCGACGCCGGCATCCAGCGACCGCTGCAGGGCCAGATGCTCCACCGCCTTGCCCAGGCGGGCGAGGTCCACCGGTTCCTCGGTTAGGGTCAGGTTGCCGGTTTCGATGCGCGACACGTCCAGCACGTCGTTGACCAGCGCCAGCAGGTGCTCGCCGGAGGCGCGGATGTCGCGGGCGTATTCCAGGTACGTCTCGCTGCCGATGGGGCCGAGGGCCTGCAACTGCATGATTTCCGAGAACCCGATGATGGCGTTGAGCGGCGTGCGCAGCTCGTGCCCCATGGCGGCCAGAAACTCGGTCTTGGTGCGGCTGGCGACTTCCGCCGCTTCCTTGGCGGCGCGCAGGGCGGCGTCGGCCTCGGTCAGGGCGGTCACCTCCGACCCGGTGCCGCGGAAGCCGATGAAGCGGCCGGCGGCGTCGTAGGCCGGCACGGCGTTGACGCGGATGTAGTGGACGCTGCCGTTGATGGGGCGGCTGCGGTAGACGAAATCGCGCACCGGCCGCCGCGATTCCAGGGCGGCGCGATAGGCGGCGATGCCGGTCGGGTTCCAGGTGGGGTCGAGCAGGTCGTCGCGGTGACGGCCGACCACATCGGCGGCGCGGAAGGCGGTGGTGTCGCTGATGCGGTCGGAGACATAGGTGAAACGGCCGAGCCGGTCCATCTCCCAGAACCAGTCGCCGGAGGACCGGGCATAGTCGCCGAAGCGGCGCTCCGCCTCCTTCTGGCGGGTGATGTCGGTCAGCACCGCGACGATGCCGTCGGCATTGCCGGCTTCGTCGTAGTAGCAGGTCTTCGACACGATCATGTCGCGGCTGCTGCCGTCGCCCAGGGTGACCCGCGCCTCGTAGCTGACGCTGCCGCCGGCGTCGAGCAGGCTGCGGTTGATCTGCTGGGTGTCGACGCCGCTTTCCCGCAGCGAGACGTGGAAGATGGAGCGGCCGATGATGTCCACCACCGGCCGCGCCACCGCCAGCTGGAAGGCATCGTTGCAGAACACGTAGCGGCCATGGGCGTCGTGGGCGTAGATGGGCATCTGGGCGGTGTCGGCCAGCGCCTGGACGAAGCGCATGTTGTTGGCCAGGGCCTGTTCCGCCCGCCGCTGCGGTGTGATGTCGCGCCCTTCGGGGATGAGCATGACCACCCGGCCGCCATCGTCGACCACCGGCGAGATGGACACATCCACCACCCGCGGCTCGCCGTCGGGGGCCAGGTGGGTGGCCTCGAACCGCACCACGCGGCCCTGGCGGGCCTCGGCCATGGCGTCGCGCAGCAGTTCCTGCTGCACCGGGTCGTGATTCCACCACGGCGTATCCTCGAACGGCCGGCCGATGAGGTCCGCTTCCTGCCCTTCGGCGAAGCGCAGGGCGGTGCGGTTGACCTCCAGCAGGCGGCCGTCGAGCGACAGCAGGCCGATGAACTGCACCGAGTTGTCGAAGATGGTGCGGAAGCGCGCCTCGCTGGCCGCCAGCGCCGCCTCGCGCTGCTTCAGGTCGGTGATGTCGGTGCGGACGATGAGGATGTAGTCGTCGACCGTGCGCGTCTCGTTGATGAGGAACCAGCGGCCGTTGGCCATCTGCAGCTCGAACGGCTCGCTGCGGGTGCCGATGTCGGCCAGCCGCGGCGTCAGCCAGTCGTCGTCGCCGTCCAGGGTGGCGAAGCGGCGCACGAAGTTGCGCTCCTTCATGGCCCGCAGGAAGGCCTCGAACGGCTGCCCCGGCTGCAGGAACTCGCCGAATCCTGGGAAGTCGTCGATGTAGCGGCTGTTGGCGAGCGCCACCGTCTTGTCGGGGGCCAGCAGCAGCACTCCGTCGGCGACGGTTTCGATGGCGCTCAGCAGGTGGACCTCGGCGCGGGCGGCGCGGTCTTCCATGGCGCGGCTGCGGGTGACGTCCAGCCACACGCCGATCACCCGCTCCGCCCCCGGCGCGTTGCCGTCGCCCAGTCGCTTGGCGCTGGACAGGATCTGCCGTTCCGTGCCGGCGGCACCGCGGATGCGCAGCAGGCCGCGCGACGAATCGAGCCAGCCGTCGACGCGCTGGCGGTCGTCGGGGTGGACGAAGGACAGCAGCGCCTGCCGCGACGCCGGCACCTCCGGCCCCACCTCCAGCAGCCGGCGCAGGCCGGGCGACCAGGTCTCGCGGCCGTCGGCATCGCGCTCGAAGCTGCCCAGCTCGGCCAGCCGCTCGGCCTCCGCCAGCTGGTCGGCGGTGCGGGCGGCGGAGTCGGCGGCGTCGCGCAGGGCGGTGATGTCGGTGTGGCTGCCGACCAGCCGCACCGCCCGCCCCGAGTCGTCGCGGATGACGCGAACGCGGCTGAGGAAGGTGCGCCAGCCGCCGTCGCGGTGCCGCATGCGGAACTCGCTCTCGTAGGCGACGGTGCCGTCGGCGGCGGCCCGGCGGGTGCGCTCCTCCACCCGCGCCCGGTCGTCGGGGTGGGTGAGGCGGGTCCAGGTTTCCCAGCTGTCGGCCAGGTCGTCCGGGCCATAGCCGAGCAGATCCTTCCAGCGCGGCGAATAGGTGATGGTGTCGGCCGCCACGTCCCATTCCCACAGGCCGTCGTTGGCGGCCCGCAGGGCGTCGTCCAGCCGTTCCTCGCGCGCCCGCACGGCGGCTTCGCGCTGCTTCAGGGCGGTGATGTCGGTGTAGCTGACGACGCGGCCGCCGTCGGGAACGCTGCGCTCCTCCATCAGCAGCCAGCGGCCGTCGGCCAGCGGCAGTTCGCGCTGCACGTCCTGGCCGCTGTGGTGCAGGCGGCTGCGCTCCGCCGCCAGGGCGTCGCGGTCGCCGGCGAAGTAGCGCGACTGCACCGCCGCCTCCAGCAGCGCGGCGAAGCTGCGGCCGGGCAGGAAGTGGGGCGACAGGTCGGGGAACAGGGCATGCAGGCGGGCATTGGCGTAGACGACGCGATCGTCGGCGCCATAGATCAGCACGCCCGGCCCCAGGGCATCCAGGGCGGACGCGGGAATGACCGCCTCGCCGGCGCCGGCCTCTCCCGGCGCTGCGGCGGCGGACAACCGCGAGCACGTGTCCACCGTGATCCTAAGCTCCCGCTTCCCGCATGTGCGCTCCCGCGCAGGGAGGTGCCGGCTGCGCATCTGACGCGCGCATTGGGCGGCACCCTGTCCGATCAAAAGTATTACAGCCTGAGGCGGCGGCATAGCCGGAAATTCCACTGCCGCCGGTACACCGCCAAGGCCCTGGTGCCGTCATGGAGATTTCCGTTTCTCTGCAACGCAGCATGAGGTATTGCGTCCCGATGACCTATTGGTCACCCTGCCAGACGCACGCGGGCCAAAAACCGCGACCGAGGACGAGACTGGGAAGGATCAAATCGATGTCTGATTACGTTGCGCCCCTGAAGGACATGAGCTTCGCCCTGAAGCTCGCCGGAATGGACGAGGTTGCCGCCCTTCCCGGCTACGAGGAGGCGTCCGAGGATCTGATCGCCGCCGTGCTGGAGGAAGCCGGCAAGTTCGCCCACGGCGTGCTGTCGCCCATCAACTGGGACGGCGACCGCAACGGCGCGGTGCTGGAAAACGGCGTCGTGCGCACGGCGCCGGGCTGGATCAACGCCTATCACCAGTTCGCCGAAGGCGGCTGGAACGGCGTGCCCTTCGACCCGGAATACGGCGGCCAGGGCCTGCCGTGGGCGGTGGCGACGGCGGTGAACGAGATGTGGCAGGGCGCCAACATGGCCTTCGGCCTGTGCCCGCTGCTCAACCAGGGCGCCTGCGAACTGCTCAGCCACTACGGCAGCGACGACCAGAAGCGCACCTACCTGGAAAAGATGGTCGCCGGCCAGTGGACCGGCACCATGAACCTGACCGAGCCGGGCGCCGGTTCCGACCTCAGCCAGGTGCGCACCAAGGCGGTGAAGGACGGCGATGTCTACCGCATCACCGGCTCCAAGATCTTCATCACCTACGGCGACCACGACCTTACCGAGAACATCATTCACCTGGTGCTGGCGCGCACTCCCGATGCGCCTCCGGGCGTGAAGGGCATCAGCCTGTTCATCGTGCCGAAGATGCTGGTCAACGCCGACGGCTCGCTGGGTGAGCGCAACGACGCCCGCTGCGTGTCGCTGGAGCACAAGCTGGGCATCCACGCCAGCCCGACCGCCGTCATGGCCTTTGGCGACAGCGGCGGTGCGATCGGCTATCTGGTCGGCGAGGAAAACCGCGGCATCGAATACATGTTCATGATGATGAACAATGCCCGCCTCAACGTCGGCCTGCAGGGCGTCGCCATCTCGGAACGCGCCTACCAGAAGGCGCTGGGCTACGCCAAGGAGCGCGTGCAGGGCAAGCCGGTCGGCTTCAAGGGCGACAAGACGCCGGCCATCATCGGCCATGCCGACGTGCGCCGCATGCTCATCACCATGAAGGCGCTGACCGAGGCGACCCGCGCCCTGGCCTACTACGCCATGGCCCAGTTCGACATCGCCGGCCGCCATGCCGAGGCCGAGGTGCGGGCTGCCGCCGCCGACCGGGTGGCGCTGCTGACCCCGGTGGTGAAGGCGTGGTCGACCGACGTCGGCGTCGAGGTGGCGAGCCTGGGCGTGCAGGTCCACGGCGGCCTCGGCTTCGTCGAGGAAACCGGCGCCGCCCAGTACTACCGCGACGCCCGCATCGCGCCGATCTATGAAGGCACCAACGGCATCCAGGCCAACGACCTGGTGTTCCGCAAGGTGACCCGCGACAAGGGCGCCGTCGCCATGGGCTGCATCGCCGACATGCGCGCCACCGCCGCCTCTGCCACCGGCGATCTCGCCCCGCTGGGCGCGGCGCTGGTCACCGGCATCGACGCCCTGGAAGCGGCCACCAAATCGCTGGTCGACAGCGACCCGGTCACCGTCGCCGCCGTCGCCTATCCGTACCTGCGGCTGTTCGGCACCGTCGCCGGCGGCTGGATGATGACCAAGGCGGCGGTCGCCGCCCAGGCCGCCCTGGCGGCCGGCGAAGGCGACCCCGAGTTCGCCCGCGCCAAGCTGGCCACCGCCACCTTCTACGCCACCAACATCCTGCCCATGGCCGGCGGCCATCTGGCGGCGGTGCAGGCCGGCGCGGCGCCGGTGCTGACCATGACCGACGAGCAGTTCGGCATCGATCTCTGATCGCCGACCGCTGATCGTTCAGCCTTGAGCAAGCGCCCCGGACCGGCTGGTCCGGGGCGTTTTGCCGTCGGCTGTGGCATGATGGCGGTTCCGTTCCCCGCCGCCTGCAAGGAAACCCGCCATGTCCGCCGCCGCCGCTGCCGCTGCCCGCACCGTCGCCCTCGTCACCGGCCATTCGCGCGGGCTGGGGGCGGCGCTGGCGGAGTCGCTGCTGCGCCGCGGGGTGGCGGTGGTCGGCCTCGCCCGCCATGGCAACGACGCCCTGGCCGCTGCCTTTCCGGCCCAGCTGCGGCAGGTGGTGCTCGACCTCGCCGACGTGGAGGCGGTGACGCAATGGGCGGCCGGTCCGGCCCTGTCCGAGTCGCTGGCGGGGGCGGAGCGGGCGCTGCTCCTCAACAACGCCGGCGTGGTGCAGCCCATCGGTCCGGCCGGCAGCCTGCCGCCGGAGGCGGTGGCGCGGGCGGTGGCGGTGAACGTGACGGCGCCGCTGCTGCTGACCGAAGGGTTCCTGGCCGCCACCGCCGCCGCCGGCTGCCGCGACCGCCGGGTGATGCACATTTCCAGCGGCGCCGCCCGCAGCGCCTATGCCGGCTGGAGCGTCTATTGCGCCACCAAGGCGGCGCTCGACCACCACGCCCGCGCCGTCGCGGCCGATTCGCTGCCCGGCCTGCGCCTGTGCAGCATGGCGCCGGGGGTGATCGACACCGACATGCAGGGCGAAATCCGCGCCACCCCGGCGGAGCGCTTCCCGCTGCTCGACCGTTTCCGCGACCTCAAGGCCGGCGGCGGGCTGATGGCCCCCGAGGCCTGCGCCGAGCGGCTGGTGGAGCATCTGCTGGGCGCCGCCTTCGGGGCGGTGCCGGTGGCCGACCTGCGCACCCTGGCCGACTGACTCGCCGCAGCAAAACCCGCACAAACATTGCAGCAGTTCTGTCGCTGCTATCGTTTCTGCAAATCATTTGCAGTTTCGACTTGTGAAATATTTGCCGCTGCCCTTGAATCAGGCGCAGTGGCCTGCAATATTGTGCAAACCTGACCGGCGCACGCTGGATTGGATTGGTTTGTGCATTCATCATGGGGAGACGGCCGATGCGGGGTGATCCGACCATCATCGCCGAACTGAACGGGCTGCTGGCTTACGAGATGCTGGCCGCAGACCAGTATTTCGTCCACGCCCACATTTACGAGGACATGGGCCTCCACCGCCTGTTCGCGCGCATCAAGCACGAGCAGGAAGAGGAACTGGAACACGCCCAGAAGCTCATCCGCCGCATCCTGTTCCTGGGCGGCGTGCCGGACCTTGGCACCCGCGCGACGCCGACCATCGCGGCCGACGTGCCGGGCATGCTGCGCGCCGACCTCGACATGGAACTGAAGGTGGTGAGCGAACTGCGCCGGGTGATCAAGCTGGCGGAGGAAAAGCGCGACTACATCACCCGCCAGGTGCTGGTCGAGCTGCTGGACGACACCGAGGAAGACCACGTCTACTGGCTGGAACAGCAGTTCCGCCTGATCGACGCGATCGGCATGGAAAACTACCTGCAGAGCCAGATGGAAGGGGGCGAGCCGTCATGAAGGGCAACAAGGACGTCATCAAGCAGCTCAACAAGGTCCTGAAGATTCAGCTGACCAACATCAACCAGTACTTCCTGCATGCCCGCATGCTGAAGAACTGGGGCTATCACGAGCTGAACGAGCGCAGCTACAAGGCCTCCATCAAGGCCATGAAGCATGCCGACAAGGCCATCCAGCGCGTGCTGTTCCTGGAAGGCCTGCCCAACCTGCAGGACCTGGGCAAGCTGCTGATCGGCGAGGCGGTGCCGGAAGTGCTCGCCAATGACCTCAAGGCCGAGCAGGCCTACCGCGAGCTGCTGGTCGAGGTGATCGCCCTGTGCGAGGCCGAGCAGGACTTCATCAGCCGCGAGATGCTGGTGGAATTCCTCGACGACGCCGAAGAGTACATCGACTTCCTGGAGACCAGCATCGGTCTCATCGGCAAGGTCGGCCTGCCGAACTTCCTGCAGTCCGCCATGGGCGAACTGGACGACTGAGGCACGGACGCCCGCGGCAGCCGCCGCGGGTTGGCCGGACGGAGCAGGGCGGGCGCCGCGACGGGCGCCCGCCCTTTTCCATGCCCGCCCGGCGCCGCCACGCCGTCGGCAGGCGGCTCACCGCCACGCCGCCGGCAGGCGGCTCAGCGCGAGTTATCGCCGTTGAACAGGTTGCCGACCGACCCCAGCACCGAGCCCTCGCCCTTGCTGCCGCCGTTGACCGGCGCCGCCGCCAGCATGCGGCCGGCGAGGCGGGAGAACGGCAGGCTCTGCAGCCACACCCGGCCGGGGCCGGTGAGGGTGGCGAAGAACAGGCCCTCGCCGCCGAACAGCATGGTCTTGATGCCGCCGGCCTTGACCACGTCCATGGTCACCGTGTCGG
Source organism: Caenispirillum bisanense (assembly GCF_039523075.1). Taxonomy (NCBI): domain Bacteria; kingdom Pseudomonadati; phylum Pseudomonadota; class Alphaproteobacteria; order Rhodospirillales; family Novispirillaceae; genus Caenispirillum; species Caenispirillum bisanense. The sequence continues at coordinate 19,927 of NZ_BAAAEP010000032.1, read as the reverse complement.
TCAGGGCGGCGATGCAGCCGGTATCGACGTGAAGGGTCTCGCCCGGGGCCAGCTCGCGGCAGACGGTGGTGCCGCCCATGTGGATGAAGGCCCAGCCGTCGCCTTCCAGCTTCTGCATGATGAAGCCTTCGCCGCCGAACAGGCCGGTCAGCACCTTGCGCTGGAACCAGATGCCGAGGGAGACGCCCTTGGCGGCGGCCAGGAAGCTGTCCTTCTGGCAGATCAGCCGGCCGCCCACCTGCGACAGGTCCACCGCCAGGATGGTGCCGGGGAAGGGGGCGGCGAAGGCGACATGGGCCTTGCCGCTGCCGGTGTGGGTGAAGACGGTGGTGAACAGGCTTTCGCCGGTGACCAGCCGCTTGCCGGCGCTGAGCAGCTTGCCGAACATGCCGCCGCCCTCCTGGCCGGAGCCGTCGCCGAAGACGGTGGTCATCTCCACCGACCTGTCCTTGTACATCATGGCCCCGGCCTCGGCGACGACGCTCTCGCCGGGGTCGAGCTGGATCTCAACGAACTGGGTGTCGTTGCCGACCAGGCGGAAATCCACCTCGTCGGACCGCTGCCGCCGCGCCGCCCCCCAGGGCGAGGCGGTGCCCGCCGGCGGCGGGGGCGGCGGCGCCGCCAGGCCGGCATCGGTCGCGAAGGCCGCCGCCAGGGCCGGCAAGGCGCCCACCGGCTGCCACTGCTCCATCCCCGCCCGCCACGCCCAGGCGTCGCGGTTGGCCCGCGCGTAGGCGATGGCCGACGCATCATCCAGCGGGCCGCAGCGGTCGCTGCCGCGGCTGAAATACCAGTCGCTCATGGTCTTCCCCCTCCCTCGACCGCCGGCACTGCCGCCGGGCGGCACGGTGATCCCTGCGCCGACCATCTCAGCCCGATTCCCCGCCGCGGTCAATGCAGCGGCGGGGAGGGGATGTGGACGAGGAGGAGGAGGGAAGGAGGGGGCGGCCGTCCTCAATGGGTGGCGCTGCCGGTGGCGTCCTTGGCGTGGTACTGCAGGAACTTCAGCACCAGACGGTTCTGTTCCTTGGTGAGCTGCGAGAAGCGCTCCATGGACTTGAGCTGGCCGATCCACTGGTTCGCCAGGAAGTGGTCGGGCGTGTGGGCCACATGGCAGACGGCGCAGTCGCCGTTGTACAGGTCGCGGGCATAGGCCCAGATGGGGGTGATGTCCGGCGCCACGTTCTCCTTGGGCAGCCAGACGTCCAGGCTGACCGGCATCCAGGTCTGGCCCGTATCCGGCAGAACCTGGGCGGCGCCGGTGGTGGCGCGCTCCACCGTCGGCTTGGCCATGACGGCGGTCAGGATGCGCTGGCCGGGGGCGCCGTAGATGACGCTCTCCGCCCCTTCCTGCTGCCAGCCGGAGACGGTGGCCTGCAGCCAGTCGCCGGCGCGGGCCTTGATCGCCAGTTCGGTCGCCGGCAGCAACTGGCCGGCCGCCTGCGTGCCGTTCTGTTCCAGGAAGAAGGGCAGGGTTTCCAGGGTGTAGGCGGCCTTGCCCAGGTCGGCGTGGGCGGCGGCGTCCTTCAGCTCGTCGAAGGCGCGGGCGAAGGCCTTGGACATGTCCGGCAGCTTGTGGGCGATGCCCTTGTGGCAGTCGATGCAGGTGCCGCCGGTCTCCAGGGCCTCGGCGTGGCGCTTGCGCGCCTCTTCGCGCTGCTCGGCCATGGTCATGGCGTCGAAGGCATGGCAGCTGCGGCATTCGCGCGAATCGGTCGCCTTCATCCGCTCCCACACGCCGTTGGCCATGGTCAGGCGGTAGTCCTCGTACTTCTCGGGGGTGTCGATGGTGCCGAGGATGGAGTGGTACAGGTCCTTGCTGGCGCGGACCTTGGCCGCCAGGTAGGGCCAGCCCTCCGCCGGTACATGACAGTCAGAACACTCGGCACGAATACCTTTGGTGTTCTGGAAGTGGACTGTCTTCTTATATTCCTCGAACGGAATGTTCATCTCGTGGCACGAGACGCAGAAGTCGTTGCCGTGGGTTGACTTGAGCGCCGCATGCAGTCCGCCCCAGCTTGCGCCGGCGACGCCGACGCCGGCCAGGAACACCACGCTCCAGGCCAGAGGGCTCGGCCGGCGGAGCCAGCCCCAGATTCGCTTGAACATTTTCCGCTCTCCTTCGGTCCGGGCCCTCGGGGACGTTCAAGCGCGACCATAGCATGAGGAGGTTAACGGCGTTCGTCGTGAGCTAAACGATTCATGCAACCCTGTTAAAGGTCAGGGTGAAATGTAAGTATCTTGTAAATGGACGCGAAGGTTTCCTATCCTGCCCGGACAAGAACGGCCCGGTGGTGCGCTGCCGGTCGGGGGGAGGCGAGCGAGCGTCGTGAGCATGAAAAGCGGACTGCACGTCCTGATCATCGGCCCGCACTGCGGCGATCACACCGATCTGGTGTCGCTGCTCGGCGCCAGCGACCTGGAAGTGGCGCTGGAACCTCGGCCGGATCGGGTGGGGGACCACGTCAACGGCACCCGGCCGGCGGTCATCGTGTTCGACACCGACATGCCGCCGCCCGGCGGGGTGGGCGTGATGGCCACCCTGCAGCGGGCCTGCGAGTTCGGTGTCATCGTCCTGTGCCCCGGCGCCGATGCCGCCGACTGCATCCTGGGGCTGGAATCCGGCGCCGACGACGTGGTGGAGCGCGACCGCGATCCGCGCGAAGTGGCGGCCCGCATCCGGCGCCTGCTGGTACGGGGGCAGGCGTTGCGCGACGCCGCCCAGGGCGCCGACGACATCGTCTTCTCCGACTGGCGCCTCAGCCTGGAGCGGCGGGACCTGCGGGCCACGGACGGCACCCGCGTCCACCTGACCCGCGGCGAGTTCGAACTGCTGGCCGCCCTGGCCACCCGCCAGGGCAAGGTCATGAGCCGCGACCAGCTGCTGGACCATATCAGCCACCGCGACTGGGCGCCGAGCGACCGCACCGTCGATGTCCTGATCAACCGCCTGCGCCACAAGATCGGCGAAAACCCCCGCGAGCCGCGCCACCTGGTGACGGTTCACGGGGTGGGATACGTGTTCAACCCGTAACCCCGAGCAGCCCCTTCCCGGAGGTTCCCATGCCCGAGTCCCTGCCTGCGGCCGATCGCGCCCATCTGTTGTCGTGGCTGTCGTCGGTGTTCCTGCGCGAGCCCGATGCCGCCGCCGTCGCCCTGATGCACGGGCCGCAGGGCGATGCCGTTGTCGCCGCCCTGGCGCCGGTGCCGCCGCTGGCCGCCGAGGCCGCCGCCCTGATTGCCGCCCTGCGGCGCCTGCGGCAGCAGGAGGACGACGACCGCAGCACCGCCCTGCGGCTGGCCGGGCGGTTCGCCACCCTGTTCCTGGGCGCCAGCGGCCCCAACGGCGCCCACCCCTATGCCTCCGTCTACGAGGACGGGCGCACCCACGGCGCGGCGACCGGCCGGTCGGCGGCCTTCCTTGCCGAACACCACCTGGCAGTGGCCGAGGGCGTGCCGGAGCCGGCGGATCACATCGGCATCCAGCTGGCCGCCCTGGCCGCGCTGGCGGAGCGGGAAGCGGCCGCCGCCGCCGAAGACCCCGCCGCGGCCGACGCCCTGCGTGCGGCCCAGGCGGGCTTCGCCGCCGCCGAGGTGCGGCCGTGGATCGACACCTTCCGCGCCAGGGTTGAGCACGACGATCCCGACGGCTACTACGCCGCCGCCGCGCGCCTGACGGCGGCGGTGCTGGAGGCTGTGGCGGCGTCGCCGGTGGCCCGTTAACAACCGGATAACAAAACAGTTTCGGAAATACACATCGACGCTGAAGGGCATTAACGGGCGGGCTGTAGACTGACGTCAACGGTACCCGCCGGGCATACGCAACGCGCCGCCGGGTCTCATCTCCACTGGGAACGGAGGCGACCATGGGATTGCAGTCCACATCCGCGCAGGGCAACGGCCTGAGCCGGCGCCTGTTCCTCCAGGGCTCGTCGGCCCTGGCGGGGCTGGCCGTGGCTGGCGGCGCGTCGGTGCTGGTGGCGGGTCGGGCCGCCGCAGCCCAAGGAGCCTCCGGCCTCATCCTGTCGGGCTCGCACTGGGGCGTGTTCAAGGCCAAGGTGGAGGACGGCAAGTTCGTCGCCGCCGAGCCCATCGCCGCCGACAAGCACCCGACCGACATGCTGCGGGGCCTGCCCGACAGCGTCTATTCCCCCGCCCGCATCCGCTACCCCATGGTCCGCGCCGGCTACCTGAAGAACGGCCCGCAGGCCAATGACGCGGCGCGCGGCAGCGAGGAATTCGTCCGCGTGTCGTGGGACCAGGCCATCGATCTGGTGGCCAAGGAACTGCAGCGCGTGAAGACCGAGCACGGCAACGAGGCGATCTTCGGCGGCTCCTACGGCTGGAAGAGCGTCGGCAAGCTGCACAACTGCCGCAACCTGCTCGGCCGTCTGCTGAACCTGCACGGCGGGTACATCAACCACACCGGCGACTATTCCACCGGCGCGTCGCAGGTGATCATGCCGCATGTGGTCGGCCGGCTGGAGGTCTATGAACAGCAGACCGCCTGGCCGGTGGTGGTCGAGCATTCCGAGCTGGTGGTGCTGTGGGGCGCCAACCCGACCATCACCAACCAGATCGACTGGATCCTGGCCGAACATGGCGGCTACGAAGGCTTCCAGGCGCTGAAGGAGAAGGGCACGCGGGTCATCGCCATCGACCCGGTGCGGTCCGAAACCATCGACTACCTGGGCGCCGAGTGGATCGCCCCGCGGCCGCAGACCGACGTCGCCATCATGCTCGGCATCTGCCACACGCTGGCCAAGGAAGGCCTGCATGACAAGGCGTTCCTGGACGAGTACACCGTCGGCTACGACGTCTTCGAAACCTACCTGATGGGCCGCGCCGCCGACGGCGTGGAAAAGACCCCCGAGTGGGCGGAAAAGATCTCGACCATTCCGGCCGACGTCATCCGCCAGCTGGCCCGCGACTTCGCCGCCAAGCGCACCATGCTGATGAGCGGCTGGGCGATGCAGCGCATGGACCACGGCGAACAGGCCCACTGGGCACTGGTCACCCTGGCCTGCATGCTGGGGCAGATCGGCCTGCCCGGCGGCGGCTTCGGCCTCTCCTACCACTACTCCAACGGCGGCACGCCGACCGCCAATGCGCCGGTCCTGCCGGGCGTCACCGCCGCCGGCAAGGCCGTGGAAGGCGCGGCGTGGCTGGAGAAGAGCGGCCTGGCGGCCATTCCGCTGGCCCGCATCTCCGACATGCTGCTCAACCCGGGGGCGACCATCGACTTCAACGGCGGCAAGGTCACTTACCCCGACATCCAGCTGATCTACTGGGTCGGCGGCAACCCCTTCGCCCACCACCAGGATACCAACCGCCTGGTCAAGGCGTGGCAGAAGCCGCAGACGGTCATCGTCCACGACATGGTGTGGACCCCGACGGCCAAGTTCGCCGACATCGTGCTGCCCGCCAACACCTCCTACGAGCGCAACGACATCGAGCAGGGCGGCAGCTATTCCCTGCGCCTGATGGCCGGGATGCACAAGGTGGTCGAGCCGCTGTACGAATCGCGCTCCGACTTCGACATCTTCAACGCCATCGCGAAGAAGCTGGGCTACGGCGACGGCTTCGACGAAGGCAAGTCGGAGATGCAGTGGATCCAGCAGTTCTACGACGCGGCGCTGGAACAGGCGCGGGCCCGGCGCATCGACATGCCGGCCTTCAAGGACTTCTGGGACTCCAACGAACCGCTGGTGTTCGAGCCCGACGAGGCGGCGCTGAACTTCGTCCGCTATGCCGACTTCCGCGAACAGCCGTTGCTGGAGCCGCTGGGCACGCCCTCGGGCAAGATCGAGATCTTCTCCACCACCATCGAGAAGATGAAGTATGACGATTGCCCGCCGCATCCGACCTGGATGGAGCCGGTGGAATGGGTGGGCGCCGAGAACGCCAAGTGGCCGCTGCACATCGACACGGCGCACCCGCGCTATCGCCTGCACTCGCAGCTCAGCGCCTCGGCCAGCCTGCGGGACAAGTACCTGGTCAACGGCCGCGAGCCGTGCTGGATCAACACCAAGGACGCCGCCGCCCGCGGCATCGCCGACGGCGACATCGTGCGGGTGTTCAACGACCGCGGCGAGATCCTGGCCGGCGCGGTGGTGACCGACCGGGTGCGCGAAGGCGTCGTCCGCGTCAACGAGGGCGGCTGGTACGACCCCGCCAAGCGCGGCCAGCCGGGCAGCCTGGACAAGTACGGCAGCGCCAACGTGCTGGCGGTGGACAAGGGAACGTCCAAGCTCGCCCAGGGCAACTGCGGCCACACGGCCATCGGCGACGTGGAGAAGTTCACCGGCGAAGTTCCGCCCGTGACCGCCTTCGACCCACCGCCCGCCACCAGCTGACACCGCGGCCTGGGGGTAAAGACAGGGAGTAAGGACACGGCGGCCATCGGGTAGACGCAGCCTCAGCGCTGCCGACACCCGGTGGCCGCCGGTGTTGTTTGGGGGTGGGGGGGGAGAGCGCTTTTTTTTGAGGGGGATGGTGAGGTCCCGGGCGTTGGGCCGGGAGTCGGATCTGCGGCAGGGGAAGGGTGGCGGAGAGGGTGTCCGCTTTCATCACAACAACAACAGGTGGTTGCCGGATTCGTGTAGCATATACCCATCATCCTACCCATCCTGCAGCCCGCGTTATAGTCCTCGCGCTTATGCCGTTCAAATCCGACAGCGACAGCATATCTGCACACCGGGGATAGCAATGGGGGCGGTAGGGTTGATCATATCTCGTCCTCGCTCGTTTGCAGGCCAGCGTGAGTCGGTGCCGTCGAGCGCTGCGGGGGGCTGATCGTAGCCCCTCCTCTAGGCCGCCGGGATGGCGAGGGCCCAGTCACTCAAGTGAAACAGGTGCGGCCCGGATATCGGCAATCAGCGGAGCATGCGCGCTGGCCAAACGAGGCCGTCTCTCGAAATCGCCAGAGCCTTTTAACCATTCGCATTGTCAAAATCCTGGCCACTTGTGTAGCACCCATCGGGTGCGCCATAACTTACTTGCGCAACTCGGAGCAGGTCCGCGATAACCGCAGATGGGGGGCAGGGTAATGGTGTCTATCGATCAGAGGCCCTTTGACTGGAGGGCTTCCAGATGCGCTTAAAAAGCCTCGGGTTTCACGAGAGTGGTTCGGACGACGATGTTGTCGCTATACTTGTCGGGCCAAATGGGTCCGGGAAGAGCAATTACTTGCGTGAGATTGCGACAGAATATCGCGGTAAACGAAGTGTCTCGATCATCTGCAACACAGCTTACGATCGCTTCTCCGGGTTAAGGGGCGTTGACCGAATCTCTGCGGGTCGCGGGGTGAACTCACCTAAGAGCATCATAAAACGGGCGGTGTCGGTGACCCTCGACAGCGAGGGTTCCGAATATTATCAGATCAACAAAATCCTCGATTATTGCGGGTATAAATCGCGATTCGGATTCAAGGTAGAGCGGCCGGGGGGCGGCGGCTTGGGTCCTGATCACCAGTCAGGATGGGACGATTTTGAGTTAGAGAAGTCGTCTTACTTCGCTGGAGACAGGGCCGATTTCGAACATGCTCGCCAACTCCTCAGCCTGGTGCCAAACGAAACAATCTGGATAGACCCCGCTAATTCACCTCTTGATTTTTCACTAAACCGTGAATTTGCGGCCGTTCTTCGCAATGAGCCCCACCTTCGAAAGGCAAACCTACTGCGCCGAATCCACTTTTTTTTAGAAAGAAAAGACGGATCGGAGATAGAAATTCATCATGCAAGCTCAGGAGAGCTTTCGTTAATATCGTCGCTGGTCTTTTTGATCACGACGGCAAAGCCAAATTCAATTGTAATTGTGGATGAGCCGGAGAATAGCCTACACCCCGGATGGCAGCGCGAGTACGTAGATAAGGTCCTCGCAGCACTCATGTACCGTAACGTGTCGATTATAATTGCGACACATGCTCCCCTTATCGTTACGGGGGCGATTACGCTACATCCTGGTCGCGTCTCAGTCCACCGGGTCATAAACCGTCAGCCGCACAGCCTCCACATTCCAGCCACAAGCAATGGGATAGAGGAGGTGTTGTGGAGGGCATTCGAGGTCGTGACACCTGCAAACCACTTCGTTAGCGAAGAAATCGTCGAGGCGATTCACAGGTACGAGCATGGCGCTCTTTCAAAAAAGGGCCTGTTAGGGCTTGTGGACGGTATGGAGGAGAAGAGCTTCGACGGCAAGCAAAAGGAATTTTTCGAAGCGGTTCGTTCTCTTATCCAGGATATTGCAAAGAAAAACGGCGAAGCCGGGCTTTAGGGGGGCGACAATGGGTGATGCCTATAAGCCAGCGCTTTGTGAACTTGTCCTGACTGAGGACGAGTACAAGGCTATTGAAGAAGCTATGAAGCTCGATAAGCCGTGGGACATAGAAAATGCCGAAATCAAATCGGTAAAGGCGAAAATCCGCGATCATCATCTTCGGCGCCATGGCAACACGTGCTGTTACTGTCGAACTAATCTTAATGGTGCGGGACATTTTATGATCGACCGCGAACACGTCCTTCCAAAGAGCAAATACAAAAGTTTTACGTTTTCCGTCTGGAATCTGTCCGTGTCCTGCAAGCGGTGCAACATGCAGTTTAAGGGGGAATGTGACAAATTTGTGCTTGATAAACAAAGTGGTGCGGATTTCAAGAGCTCACTAAATTACCAAATTATTCATCCTAACTTTGACGAGTGGGAGAATTATCTTTGCCGGGAGGCTAAGCAGGTCAACAGAAAGAATATGGTCGTCTACACCGTGCTAAATGATCACAGCAAGGGCGCTTACACGCACGAGTATTTCGGCCTGAAGGAACTTGAGGTAAACAGCTTTGACGAGGCGCAAGGTATCGAACGTCGAGGGGATGCCACGGAGACAATCATTGAAGCCCGTGCGATTGCTCGAGATCATGGCCAGTAGGGTGGGCGACCTTCTACCATACGAGAGGCTCGCAGTTGGGGGCATGCCATGAAGCCAGCTCTAGGACAATTCGTGGAAGTTCGTGGCCGGCCTTGGCTAGTCGAAGGCGACGACGAGCTTGGGGACGGGTTGTCGGTCCTGCGACTGTCCTGCATCTCGGACGACGCCCAAGGAGAGTTGCTAGAGGTCTCCTGGGAAGCCGAGGTTGGTGCCCGCGCTCTTTCTGATGACGCCTGGGGGCGGATTGCCGAAGATGGGACCGATGATGTCTTCACCTTCTCGGCCTATCTGCGCACGCTCAAATGGAACACTGCCACGGCTGCGGACAAGAACCTTTTCCAGGCTCCGTTCCGCGCCGGCATCGCCTGGACGCCTACCAGCTCCTCCCGCTGCAAAAGGCCCTCAAGCTGCCGCGGGTAAACCTGCTGATCGCCGATGATGTGGGCCTTGGCAAAACGGTCGAGGCCGGGCTGGTCCTGCGTGAATTGCTGCTACGCCGGCGGATCGATTTCACGGTAGTTGCCGCACCGCCGTCGATGACGCTGCAGTGGCTGGACGAGCTGGAAGCCAAATTCGGCCTTGCTTTCACCATCATCGACCGCGAGCGGCTGGCCGAGATGCGGCGCCTGCGCGGCTTCGGCGTCAATCCATGGGCCACGGGGTCACGTTTCATCATCTCCTACCGCCTCCTGACCGACGAGACCTATGCGGCAGGTCTGCGGGATCTGCTCGGCCCCTTCCGGTCGCGCGCGCTCCTGATCTTGGACGAAGCCCATCATGCCGCGCCGGCAAGCGGCGCCAAATACGCGGTGGACAGCCAATTCACCAAGGTCGTGCGCGATCTGGCCGGCCGGTTCGAGCACCGTCTCTTCCTGTCGGCCACTCCTCACAACGGCCATTCCAGCAGTTTCTCGGCCCTGCTGGAGATGCTGGATCCACAACGTTTTACCCGTGGCGTCGAGGTGCGGCCCAGGGACATTGATCCGGTCATGGTCCGTCGGCTGAAATCGGACCTGCGTCGGATCGACCCCAGCTCGTTCCCCGAGCGCCTGATCAAGCCCGTAGTCCTGGAGGGCCTTCCAGAAACAGCGCCGGAACTCCAGCTATCCCGTCTGCTCGCGGACTACGGCGAGTTGCGCGGCAAGCGCATTGCGGCGCTGCCACGGCGGGAAGCTGCCCAGGCGAAGCTGGTCTTCGTCGGACTGCAGCAGCGCCTGCTGTCTTCCGTCGCCGCTTTCGCCCGCACACTGGGTGTTCATCGCAGAAGCCTGGAACGCTTGATCGCTCAGGCGGATGCCAAGGCACCCACCGCAGCAGCGGAGGCGTTCGTCAAAGGCTTAGCGGCGGACGATGAACTTCCCTTCGGCGATGAGGTCACCCTGGAACAGGCGCTTGACGCCGACGATGCGTCGGCCGTTGAGGCAGCTACCGAGCTCGGCAGTGCCGGAGCCGCACGCGAGCAGTTGAAGGACGAGCTGGCGTTGGTCGATGAGATGCTGGCCATCGCGGAAAAACACGCACGCCGGCCGGATGCCCGTGTCCAATGGCTGCTGTCCTGGATCGAAGAGAACCTGGCTCCTGGCGGCCATTGGAATGAGCGCCGGCTCATCCTCTTCACCGAGTACGAGGACACCCGCCGCTGGCTGCAGAAGCGCCTTCTGGAAGGCCTGTCCGATGCTTCTGGCGATGTGGACCGGCGGATCGGCGTCTTCACCGGTGCCACCGGCCAGGATCGGCGGGAGGCCATTAAGAGGGCTTTCAACGCCGACCCGCAGGTGGAGCCTCTCCGCATCCTGATCTGCACCGATGCCGCCCGGGAAGGCATCAATCTCCAGAGCCGTTACCACGACTTGGTCCATTTCGACCTGCCCTGGAATCCGTCTCGCCTGGAGCAGCGCAACGGCCGCATCGATCGCAAGCTGCAGCCCTCCCCCCCAGGTGTTCTGCCGGTATTTCCGCTACGCCCAGCGCGAGGAAGACATCGTCCTCGACGCTCTGGTATGGAAGACTGAGAAAATCCGCACGCAGCTTGGGTCCGTCGGCCAGGTGATCGAGGAGCGCCTGACCAACCGGTTGGCTGAGGTGGGTATCGAGCGTGGCCGGGCAAAGGCGCTGGCCGACTTCATCCGGGACGCCGACGACGAGGAACGGCTCGCTCGCGCCCGTGAGGAGATGGACGATGAGGAACGGGCCCGCCATGAGCGCCTGCTCAAGGACCTCGACGATCTCCGCAAGGTGCTGGAGCGATCCCGCGAGCGGGTTGGCGTAGAACCGCGGGAACTGGTGCAAGTGGTGGGCACCGCGCTGGCGCGGGCTGGCAAGCGCCTGGACGAGGCGCGGGCCGGCTCGGTTGGTCCGGTGGACATCTTTCGCTTCGACCCCCAGGATCCCGCCTTCGCCGACGACCCGGCTTGGGCCGAGGTCTTCGACGATCTGCGTGATCGCCGCCGCAAGCGTGGTGAAAGGCCGGGGGACTGGCGGCGCGCATCCCAGGTTCGGGCCATCGCCTTCGAGCCTCCAATCAAGCCCGATGGCTCGGATGCGGCCGGTGTGGTGCAGGTGCACCTGGAGCACCGCCTGGTGCGCCGGTTGCTGTCCCGGTTCCTCTCCCAAGGCTTCCAGACGGGCCTGCAGCGTGTCTGTGCGGCGATGGGGCCCGGTGCCCAGCCTCGCGTGGTGATGCTGGGCCGCCTATCCGTTTACGGCCCCGGGGCCGTGCGCCTGCATGAGGAATTCATCCCGGTCACCGCCATCTGGACCGAGGCTGCCCGTGACAGCAAGGCGTTGAAGGCCCTGGGCTCCCGGGGCGAGAAAACCACCATGGACCAGCTCGAGGCCGCGCTTCGGGAAGGGCGTTCGGTCAGCGCCTCGGTGCTGGAGCGCATCCGTGCCTTTGCCCGCAAGGACGCCCTCGACCTGGAGCCGGAGCTCGCTAACCGGGCGAAGGAACGGCTGGCCACCGTGGCCCGGGACTTGGCCGCCCGCGGCGAGGAAGAAGCCAAATCGCTGCTGCAATTGCTGCAGGCGCAGAAGGGCCGCATCCAGAAATCCGTGGACACCTATGATCCCAACCAGCTCGCCCTTCCCGGCATCGCCGAGGATGAGCGCAAGCAGCGGGAGCGGGACCACAGGCACTGGGGCGTCCGCCTCCATGAGATCGAGGCAGAAATTCGCGAGGAGCCCCAGCGGTCCGCGATGGCTATACCGTGAAGGCGCACCGGCTGGAGCCGGTGGGCCTTGTCTACCTCTGGCCCGTATCCGGCTGATAATCATGCGTGACCAAGTAAGCTTCGATCCCGATCTCGAATGGCTGGACCATGTCCAGCCCGTGGGCTTGGTGGTGGCGCGTGCCCTGCTCAAGGAGCTTGGCCTTGCCCCCGAGATGCAGACCCAGGCCGACAACGCCCAGGTGGCGGAATTCCTGGCCGCACCGGATGCCGATGGCCCGGCCTTGCCCGATGTCTGGCCCTTCCTCGAGGGCATCCTGAACTGGCAGCCAAAACTGGTGGCCGGCGCGCCGGGTGGCGATCCTGTTCCCGAGTCTCTGGTCGTCCGCCTGCCGGTATACGACACCACGCTGGAGCCCCACATGGCGGTTCGCGCCGCCCGCGCCGAGGACGGGTGGCAGATGTTGGTTCGGATCGAACCGGTGGGCATGGACCCCGACGACCGGGGCGCCCTCGACGGCTGGGAGGCGTCGCCGCACCAGAGGTTCGAGCGCCTGCTGCGCGAGACCGGCATTCCTGCCGGTATCCTGGTCAGCGACCGCCACCTCCGGCTGGTCTATGCTCCCCGGGGCGAGACCTCGGGCTGGCTGACCTTCCCCCTTCGCCCCCTGGCCACGGTGGCCAGGCGCCCCATGCTGGGCGGCCTGAGGCTGCTGGTGAACCGTTTCCGCCTGTTCAACGACGCCGAGGAACGCCGCCTGCCGGCGCTGTTGAAGCAAAGCCGCGAGGCCCAGGCTTCGGTGTCCACCGCCTTGTCGGAACAGGTCCTCGGCGCCCTGCACGAGTTGCTGCGCGGCTTGTCGGGGGCCGAGCCCGAGCTGGTGCGGGATCTGGCCGAGAGCCGGCCCGAGCATTTGTACGAGGGCTTGCTGACGGTGCTGATGCGGCTGGTCTTCGTGCTCTATGCCGAGGACCGTGACCTCATCCCCTCGCGCACCGATGCCGCCGCCCGTGCTCTGTATGACCAGGGCTATTCCCTCCGTGGCCTGCACGCCAAGCTGTTGGAGGATTTGGCCCGCAATCCTGACACCATGGACGAGCGGCTGGGCGGCTGGGGACGGCTGATCGCGCTATTCCGCCTGGTCCACTCCGGACACCGCAGTGGCTGGATTCGCGGCCGTGGCGGCAAGCTGTTCGACCCGGATGCCTTTCCGTTCCTGGAAGGCCGCGACAGCCGGGGCGAAGAGCCCCGCATCCCCAAGGTGACCGACGGCTATGTGTTGCGGGTTCTGGACGGGCTGGTGACGCTGAAGGGCGAGCGTCTGTCCTACCGCACCCTCGACGTGGAGCAGATCGGCTCGGTCTACGAGACCGTGATGGGCTTCACCGTCGAGCGGGCATCCGGCCCTGTGCTGGCCATCAAGGCCGGCAAGAACAATCGCACCCCGGTGTTCGTCGATCTGCAGGAATTGGTGGGCTGCAAGGGCGAGGAACGCATCAAGCGCCTGAAGGAAGGTGCCGGTCGGTCCCAGCTCACCGCCAAGCAGCAGAAGGCCATCAAGGATGCCAAGCTCGAAACAGTCATCGCCATCAACTGTGGGGCGTGCCCCCACATGGCATTTGCGCGCATCAACGCCAAGATGGTCTACTCGAATACGCTAGACGTTCTGGCTGACGATAAGCTCTCGTCTTTTTGTATTCTCCAATCTCGCCCCCACGAGGTCTGAACCCGCTTCTTCGCGTCCTCGATGAAGGATGACCTACGCTACACCCCTAGCGACTGCTTCGAAACCTTCCCCTTCCCGGAAGGCTTCGAGAGCGATCCCAAGCTTGAAGCCATCGGCCAGGCCTACCACGACCACCGCGCCGCGCTCATGGTCGCGGCCAACGAGGGCCTGACCAAGACATACAACCGCTTCCATGACCGCACCGAGATGCCCGAGGACATCCAGGAACTGCGCCGTCTGCATGACGAGATGGACCGGACGGTGCTGCGGGCCTATGGCTGGGAGGATCTGGCAGAGCAGGCGCAGCCGCTCTTTCTCGACGAAACCAATGAGGACGACCACAAATACCAGGGCCGCTATTTCTGGCCAGCGGAGTTCCGCGACGAGGTGCTGGCCCGCCTGCTGGCGCTCAACGCCGAGCGTCATAAAGAAGAAGTCGCCGCCGGCATCGCACCGGCGGGTGGGGGCCATGCTGACGATGACGAGGGGGAGGACGACGAATGACCGCACAATCGAAGGTGACCAAGGTGGCCAAGATGCCGCCGCTGGCCGATCAGCCCATGGCGCTGATGCACGTCATCTGGATGGCGGAATATCAGGGGCCGGAAAAGGGCGCCTATTTCGGCGGCTTCAAATGGGCCAGGAAGCACGGCTACGGGCACGAACTCTACAATTTTAAGCCGGTTGACGGCCTGTGTTACGGGCATGTGGAGATCATGCCGCGCGACATCGGCGGAGAGGAGGTCGACCCTCAGCTCCGCATTGAGGCCCTGGGCGCTGGCAAGGACGATAACGCGGCTCACGGTGTCCTCGTCGTGTGGACGGCGCCGAACCCCGAAAAACGCGGGCGCACCATCATCGGCTGGTACAAGAACGCCACCGTTTACCGGGACCGGCAGTGGCCGAAAGGCGATCTGAAAAAGAAGCGCTCTTACAAGGGCCCGTGCTCCTACCGCGTCGTCGCCCGCGCCGAGGATTGCATGCTGTTGCCGCCCGAAAAGCGCGTTCTGACCATCCCCGCGCGTACCAAGGGAGAAAAGGGCCTTCCCGGTCAGTTCGGAGCGTTCTATCCCGGTGCACATGACCAGGAAAAGACCCGGGAACTGGAACGCCGCATCCGGGCCTTCATCGAGACTGGCCGTGCCGAACCTCTGGGAGGCAAAATCAAAAAGCCGAATCCAGGCAAGGGCCCAGTTGATGCGAAGCTACGTAAGGAAATCGAGGAGGCGGCGGTCCAGCACGTTTGGTCCCACTTCGAGCAATTGGGCTTCGCGATCGAAGACTTGCAGAAAGATTGCGTCGGCTATGACCTGCTGGCGACCAAGGGCGATGAGATCCTGTGCGTCGAGGTGAAGGGGCGGTCGGGCAGTGAGCCCGTTGCCGATTTCACGCCTAACGAGTTCGACGCCATCAAGCGGCACCAGCGGAACAAGTTCGAAGACGGTTGCTACCGCATCTGCATCGTCACCGATGCCCTGATAAAGCCCCAGCTCCACCACTTCGCCTATTGGCGGCCCGAAGAGTCTGGACGGAAGGGCCAGTGGCGATCGATCGATGGCCGCCTGCAGCTTCAGCTTGATCCTCAGACCGCCGCGCGCGGGATCGCCAAGGAACTGTGATGCATGACTGACGCGGTTATTGTGAAATGCGATCCGGTGGAACTGTCCGCTCTGGGGTCCGTCGCGGTGCTGGTCCCCGGCCACAAGGGGGCGGCGCCTCAGTTGGATGACCGCGTGTATGTCTGGACCTCCGAGACCGCGGGTGGGATTGGCCTCGCCATGTGCGGAGTGGTTGCCGGCGTGGTGTCCCAAGGCCCTCGGCACCATCTTCTGCTCCACATCGCCTGCGGGACGCCAACCAAGCCGCTGACCGTGGATGATTTGCATCCGTTCAGGGATGACCTGGGCGATGCCCCCTTGGCCAGGCTGGCCCGAAAGCTCATCTATCACGCCCACAACAAGGTGGCGGCCTTGTCGCCGGAAGAAGTGACGTTCCTCAACGGCCATTTTTCGGAGCATGCCCCATGACCTCCAGCACGGCCATCCGCGGCGAATTGGTGGAGATCTTCCGACGCGACCTCGTCGGTCCTTTGCCATGGGATGCGGACATCGCGCGCGAACGGCTGAATACGAACCCTGCCCGATGGTACCTGACCGGCTTCCTGGCGCCGGCAGACGACGCTCCGGAAAGCGATGATCCGCTGGTCCAGGAGGAGATGGACATCGAGGCGGCATCCGCCATTGGGGCCGGCGCCGGCGGCGCGGCGGGTGACGAGGAGGATGCGGAAAAACCGGGCTCTAGCCGTCGGCTTTTTCCGTCATCTGTAGGCCTGACCGTGCTGCTTCCCATCGAGGTGGCCGAGGTCGATGTCGTCGTCACCTGGGGTGACTATGTGACCGAACCGCCGCTGCCCGAAGGCGTGTTGATCGACGAACGCTCTGGCGGAAAAGACGGAAGCGCCCCGCGCACGGTGGACTGGGTCCGCGTGCCGAGGCAATCCTCGGTCCGCCTGCCCATCCCACACTCTGGCCGCAGCCGGCACCTGCTACCCGAAAGCGCCTCGCTCATGAAGCGCGGCGGGGCTCTGCAACTGGATGTGCACGCCCGTGAGTTCCATTTCGAAACTCCCTCGGGGGCGGTCGAACATGTCCGGGCCGTCACAATTTTCCTGGTCAATCGTCGTGCGTGCGCGGATGGCCGCGGGCATTGAGCTCCTGCGGCGTGATGGACGCGCGCGGCAGGCATTCCGGTTCATGAACCTTGCGGTCGCACGGGCCGCGAGAAAGCGAACCCCTGGACTGTCCCGGGCCCCGGCCTGGCGACCCTTCCAGCTTGCCTTCATCCTGCTCAATCTCGGCGCACTCGTCGATAAGACCCATGACGACCGCGAAGTCGTCGATCTGTTGTTCTTCCCCACTGGTGGCGGCAAGACCGAGGCCTATCTTGGCCTTGCGGCCTTCACCATCGCTCACCGCAGGCTCTCCGCCTCGGGCGTCCTTGGCGCAGGTGTGGCCGTCATCATGCGCTATACGCTGCGGCTGCTGACCCTCGACAGCTAGCCCGCGCGGCCGGTGTGGTTTGCGCCCTCGAATTACTGCGCACCAATTCGGCCAACGTGGACGAAAAGGGCCACCCGCTGCTCGGGGATTGGCCCATCGAGATCGGGTTGTGGGTGGGATCCGATGCGTCGCCCAATCGCCTGGGCGGCAAGGGAGATACCGGTGACGATACCGCCGTGACACGGGTGCGGCGGTTCCGCAAGCATGGGGACAGGGCGCCGGCGCCGATCAAGAACTGCCCCTGGTGCGGCACGCCGTTCTCGAAAGAATCCTTTGCCTGCGTGCCGAACGACCACGCCCCCCGCAACCTGGAAATTCGGTGCGACAATGCCGAGTGCGAATTCACGGGGGACCGGCCGCTGCCGCTGCTGACCGTTGATGAGACCATCTGTCGGCGGCTTCCCGCGTTCGTGATCGCCACGGTGGACAAGTTCGCCACCCTCCCCTGGGTGGGGGCGTCGGGTGCCTTCTTCGGCCATGTGGACCGGTTCGAGGCAAGCAATGGATTCTTTGGGCCCGCCGACGGTCCCGGGCGGGGACGGAAACTCGACAATGATTTCACCCTCGACCCACCCGATCTGATCATTCAGGACGAACTGCACCTGATTTCCGGTCCCTTGGGGACCGTGGCGGGGCTGTATGAGACCGCGATCGACCGACTGGCCAGCCGCCGGATGTTCGGCAAGGTCATCCGGCCCAAGATCGTTGCCTCTACGGCCACTGTCCGCCGGGCGGCTGGGCAGATCCGTGCGCTGTTCGACCGCGAGCACACGGCGGTCTTTCCCCCGCCGGGCATCGACCGGACGGACAGTTTCTTTGCGAGGACCGTCAATGATGAGCGCAACCCGCCCCGGTGGTATCTGGGACTGGCGGCTCAAGGGCGCGGCCCCAAGCTGGTGTTCCTTCGCGCTTTGACCGCCCTGCTGGCGGTCTCCGAGGCACTTTACGAGCGTGAGGCGGGTCAGGAAGGGCGCAACCCGGCAGACCCGTACATGACCGCGCTTTGCTATTTCAACGCTCTGCGCGAGTTGGGCGGCGCGCGGCGCATCGTTGAGGACGAGGTCCGGGACCGCGTGGCCCGGTATGGAGATGAGCGACGGCGCGTTGACCCTGCGGACAGCCCGTTCCGGAACCGGTCGATCCGTGAGCCCATGGAGCTCACCTCGCGTGTTTCAACCGACCAGGTCGCCGAGGCCAAGCGGCGGCTGGAGCAATGCTTCGGTTCCGACGAAGTGGTGGATGTGGCGCTGGCCACGAACATGATCTCGGTGGGCCTCGACATCACGCGGCTGGGTCTGATGCTGGTTCAGGGGCAGCCTAAAACAGCTGCCGAGTACATTCAGGCCACTTCGCGCGTCGGCCGGGATGTGGAGCGGCCCGGACTGGTCGTGACTATCCTGAACGTCCATAAGCCACGCGACCGCATGCACTACGAGCAGTTTTGCCACTTCCACCGCACATTCTATCGCGTGGTGGAGGCGACCAGCGTGACCCCCTGGGCCGCCCGGGCCCTGGACCGGGCGCTGGCTGCCGTGGTGGTCGCCATCGGGCGGCATGTGGATCCGGATATGACGCCTGAGAACGCCGCGCGGCAGTTGAAGAACTATCCGGCACTCCGTCAGCAGATCCGGGATGCCATTGTCAGTCGCGCTCCAAACGACGCTGTGGCCGGCGGTAAGGCAGCGCTTGCACAAGCAGTCGATGGCCTGCTGGACGACTGGATCGCGGTGGCCGATGAGGTCAGCGGCCTTGTCTACACGCGCAATGGAGGGCCGCGCCCTCTGCTCTATCAGCCTCTGGACCCCGCTCTCCCCAACCTTGGCCCGAGCATCAACGTTTCCAGGCGGGGCGGTCCATGCGAGATGTGGAGGCCAACGCCACCCTCAAGGTCCGCGACCCATGGGGCAACTCCATCGCCAATGCCAGCGACCTGGCGTGAGGACAAATCATGGCCCGGAACATCCTTCGTCTTAGCCAGCTCATCACCACTTTCGAACCCGGCGCCATGGTGGATCTCCCGACGCGCTCCGTTCTCGTGGGCGGTCTGGAGCGCTGGGAGATGCGCGATGCCGCATTCAAGCCGATTAACGAGCCGCGCCTCGTGGCGATGCTGGAAAAGAA
Organism: Caenispirillum bisanense; assembly: GCF_039523075.1. NCBI lineage: Bacteria > Pseudomonadati > Pseudomonadota > Alphaproteobacteria > Rhodospirillales > Novispirillaceae > Caenispirillum > Caenispirillum bisanense. Next base: position 933 of record NZ_BAAAEP010000032.1, on the reverse strand, counting down.
GCTGAAGGAAGATGGCCGGCTGGAGGAGAATCAGCACCTCACCCTGCGCACGCCGCCACTCGCCAGTGACATCCCCGGACGTGAGCCACCCGGTATTCACGTGACGGTCTTTCCCACGTGGATCGTCTGCAAGGCCGAGGATGCGCCTGCGTCGAATAACGATGTCCGGCGGCGGCGCCTTGTGAAGTGGCAGGATCTCGCCCCATCCGGTGGTCGGCAGCGATACGAAACCGATGAAAGAAAGAAACTTGAGGTGACGCCCCTCCGCTTTGTGGGCGCCTGCGAGGACGGCCACCTTCAGGACATCGACTGGCGCTGGGTCGTCCATGGCAAGGACAATTGCCGTGAGCAAATGTGGGTTGAAGAGCGGGGAACCTCCGCAGATCCCCGGGACACCCGGGTGATGTGTGATTGCGGCAAGTCCATGTCGCTGCAGGAAGCCTTCCTCCCCGGCCGCCTGGGGGCCTGTAAAGGCGAGCGCCCATGGTTGGGAGACCGGGACCCCAACGGATGCCGCCATCAGCTGCGCCTGCTGACGAGAACGGCAACGAACACCTACTTCCCCCAGGTGGCCACAGTAATCTCCCTGCCGGCCGCCGAAGATGAATTGTCCCGGCTTGTAGAGGCGCAGCTGGGTCAGCTTTCTGATGTCAAGGGTGCGGAAGACATCCGGCAGGGCCCGCAGATTCAATCAGGCGATCAAGGCCGCCTTCGAGGGCTTTAGCGATGACGAGGTGTTTTCACGCCTGGAGTTGGTCCGCACTGACCTTCCCCCTGAAGCCGATCCATTCAGAGGGTGAGTGCTTCGGTTGATTGAGCCGCTCCCCGACCTTGGACCACCGGAGGGAGGGAGGGAATCTCGTTTTGAGCCGCTCCCCGACCTTGGACCACCCGAGGCAAGAAATCTCGGGTTGAAACGCCTCAGGGCAGGCG
>NZ_BAAAEP010000031.1:45870-53634 GCF_039523075.1 Caenispirillum bisanense | reverse complement strand
AACAGGGCGGCGTCCTGCCACAGCTCGCGGAAGGTGGGGATGTCGGCCAGCACCAGGGCGCAGCCGGACAAGGCCGCCTCCAGCACCGCCAGGCCGAAGGGCTCGTAGCGCGCCGGGGCGGCGAAGACGGCGGCGCGCATCATCTCCGCCCGCATGGCGGCGGCCGGCAGCAGGCCGAGCGGCACCGTCCCCGGCACCGGCGCCACGCTGCCGTCGGGGCCGTGGGCGTCGCCGGCCACCAGCACCGGCCACGGGCCGCGCTGCGCCGCCTCCTGCAGGGCGTGCAGGTTCTTGGCCTCGTCCCACACCCGCCCGGCCGCCAGCACCACCGGCCGCTTGGGCTCGCCGGCGGTGGCGGCGGCGCCGTCGTAAAGGCCGAGGTCGCGGCCGTTGCGGATGGCGCGGGCGTCGCGGAAGGGGCCATAGAGCCCGCCGACCTCGCCCAGGAAGCTGAGGGTCGGCGCCACCACCAGATCGGCCGCCCGCAGCCCGGCGGCGACTTCCTGGCGATAGCGGCTCCACTCCGCGCCGGGGTCGCGGCCCTTCACGGCGCGGTACCACGACCACACGCAGGAATGGGCCACCACCAGCACCGGCACCCCGAAGGGCAGGGCGGCATGGGCATAGCCGTTGAGGTGGACCACCTGCGGCCGGTAGCGGCGGACGAGCCGCAGCAGCCAGGCGCCGGCGGCGGCGACGTCGTCCCACGGGTCGGCCATCCACTCCAGCGCATAGCCGCTGCTTTCCAGCACCAGGCCGGGGATGGCGCGGGCGTCCTCCCGCTGGTCGGGGGTGGGCGGACGGCCCATGGTGGCCAGAACCACCACCAGCCCGCGCGCCGTCAGGCCGCGGGCCAGTTCCAGCGCGTAATGCCAGACGCCGCCGACGGTGTCGGCGGTCATCAGCACGCAGCGCAGGCGGGGCGGGGCGCCGCCGGTCATTCGGCGGCCCGGCGTTCAAGCGCCGACAGCGGCAGCGGCCGGCCTTCCTGGATGTCGCTGAACTGGGCGAACTGGCGCAGGTAGTAGTCCATGGCCCGTTCCCACGCCTGATCGTCGGGCAGGCCGAACAGCTTGCGATAGTCGGGGGAGCCCGGATAGGGGAACAGCGGCACCGGATCGTTGGCCCACACCCCGCGCTCGCGCACCACCTCGCGCCAGGCGGCGATGTCGGCATCGTCGTCGGTGGGCATCTCGATCAGGTTGGCCTGCACGAAGGGCACCACCCGCTTCGCCGCCACCAGCCGTTCGGTCAGTTCATCGGTGCCGAGCTTGCAGTTCTTGTCGAGCAGGGCGCGGCCCTCGGGCGTGATGCTTTCCACCCCCGCCTCGATGGAGACGCAGCCGGCGCGGCCCAGCAGGTCGATCATGTCGAACTTCCACAGGTCCAGGCGGGTCTGCACGCCGAACTTCACCGGCCGCTCCGCCAGCGCTTCCAGCAGGCGGCGGTCGGGCAGGAAGATCTCGTCGACGAAGTAGAGGTACTCGACCCCCTGGGCGATGAGGCCGTCGATTTCCTCCAGCAGCAGCGTCAGGTCGCGGCGGCGGTACTTGTCGCGGAAGTTCTCCTTGGCGCAGAACGAGCACGAGTAGGGGCAGCCGCGGCTGGCTTCCACCTCGGCGCCGGGGCCGGTGGGCTCGGCGTCGAAGCGGTGGTGGTGATGGTGGTGCTTGCGCACCCACTCGTCCGGCCAGCGCAGCGCCGGCAGGTCGGTGAACTTCGCCGCCTGCGGCCCGCCGGTGATCTTGAAGCCGCTCTCCATCGCCGCATCGCGGATGGCGACGCCGGGGATGGCGCGGCGGTCCTCGCCGTTGGCGAGGCGCACCAGGGTTTCCTCGCACTCGCCCATGACCACGGTGTCGAGCGCCAGCTTCTTCAGCGCCGCCCGTGGCGTGGTGGAGGCATGGGGGCCGACCGCCACCATGTCGCCGGCGACGTCGCGGATGGTGTCGATCACCTCCTGCGGCACCCGCAGCTCGGGCGGGGCGCAGCGCCAGAACAGGTAGCTCGGCGCCGTGGTGACCACCGTCATGTCGGGCCGGAAGGCGGCCACCCGGCGGCGGATCTCGTCCAGGCTTAGGCCGTCCATGTGGCCGTCGATGATGATCGCCTCGTGGCCGGCGCGCTCCAGCAGGGCCTTGGAATAGCCCAGTTCCAGCGGCAGGTGGGGCTCGCGGCAGCCGAAGTAGATGCTGCCCTCGAAGCTCCAGTGCGGGTTGACGAGGCAGACGCGGATGCCGCTCATACCGCCACCCTCCGCACCTTGGCGCGGCGGGCGGGCGACGCGGCCCCGGTCTCGGCCGGGGCGAGGCCGGCGATGCCGTGGCCGACCAGCCAGTCGCGCAGGCGGCGGAAGCCGTCGGCGGCCTCCACCTGCGGTCGCCAGCCGGTCAGGGCCTGGAAGGCGCGGGTGTCGCTGACGTACCACAGCTGGTCGCCGGGCCGCCAGTCGCCGAACCGCACCTCCGGCCGCCGCCCGGCCAGGTCGCCGATGGCGTCGATGGCCTCCAGCAGCGACACCGCATTGGCCGGGCCGCCGCCGATGTTGAAGGCGGTGCCGCGCACGGCCTCCATGTGGCGTTCCGCCAGCAGCCAGGCATCGACCACATCGTCGACGAACAGCACGTCGCGCACCTGCTTGCCGTCGCCGTAGAGGGTGATCGGCTCCCCCTTCAGGGCCCGGATCATGAAATGGGCGACCCAGCCCTGGTCCTCGGTGCCGAACTGGCGCGGGCCGTAGAGGCAGCTCATGCGGAACACGCAGGCCGGCAGGCCGTAGATGCGGGCGTGGTCGATGACGTACTGGTCGGCGCCGCCCTTGGAGCAGCCATAGGGGCTGTAGAGGTCGAGCGGCTGGCTCTCCGGCACGCCGTGGCGGCGCACCAGCGGGTTCAGCGGCTGGTGGCGGGTGGCTTCCTCCATCATCTCCACCGACGCCAGGGCGCCGTAGACCTTGTTGGTGGAGGCGAACACCAGCTTGGGCGGCGTCGCGGCCTCGCGTGCCGCCTCCAGCACGTTCATGACGCCGCCGAGATTGATGTCGAAATCCTCGCGCGGGTCGGCGACGGAGGTGGTGACGGCCACCTGGGCGGCCAGATGGAACACCGTGCCGGCCTGCTTCACCACGTCGCGGATGCGCCAGCGGTCGCGGATGTCGCCGGGCACCGGCTCGATGTGGTCGGGGTGGGCGTCCAGCAGCCAGCCGAGGTTGTCCTCCACCCCGGCGCGGCTGAGGGTGTCGTAGACCAGCACGTGGCGGCCCTGTGACGCCAGCCGGTGGGCGAGGTTGGAGCCGAGGAAGCCGGCACCGCCGGTCACCAGCACCGGCTTTTCGCCGCGCGCCAGATGCGGCGTGGCGAGCGGCTTGTGGCCGAGGGCGGCATCCACCTGCCGCACCGCCTCCACGCCGCCCTTTTCCAGCAGGCGGAACAGCAGCTTTTCCCGCCCTTCCGGGGTGCGCAGGCCGAAGTGGTAGTGGCGTTCGTCGACGTGGAAGCCTTCCTGGCTGGCCACGTCCTTGTGCAGGTCCGACCACGCATACCAGTAGGCGCGTTCAACCGGCGCCTTCAGCAGGTCGAGGAAGACCTCCATCTGGGTGGTTTCGTCGTGGCGCCAGGTGGAATAGCCGGCCTCGGTGATCCACAGCTCGATGGGGCGATCCTGCGTCGCCAGCACGGCGCGCACGTCTTCCGCCTGCCGCGCCCAGGTGGCGCCGTCATGGGTCCAGGTGCCGGGGAAGCCGTGCAGCGAGACGGCGTCGATGGCCCCCAGCGCCCCCAGTTCGGCCATGCGGGCGACCCAGTTGGGGTCGGTCGGGCACATGCCGCCCAGCACCGTCTTCTTGCCGCGCTGGTGCATCCAGTGGCTGGCCAGCACGATCATGTGGGCGAACTTGCCCCACGCCGGGTCGACCCGCCAGTCCCAGTCGTTGAGGTTGTTGGGCTCGTTCCACAGCTCCAGCCACTCGAAGCAGTCGCCGTGTTCGGTCACCAGCACGTCGAGGAAGTCGGCATAGGCCTTGAGGTCGCGCGGCGGCGCGCAGGTCTTCGGGAACTCGCCGATGGACGGCGGGGTGTAGGTGACGCAGGGCAGCACCTCCACCTCCCGCGACAGCCGGCGCAGCAGCCAGGCGTACCAGGCGCGGCCTTCCTCGGTGTAGCAGTCGGCCCACGACACGCCGGTGCGCAGGTGGCGCAGGCCGAGGCGCTTCATGTCGGCCAGCAGCGCCTCGGTACGGTCGTGGTCGCCGGGGCGCAGCCATTCGACAAGGCCAAGGGTGGGGGAGGGCAGGGCAGTCGTGGGCGGAGGGACTGCCGTCATGCCACCAGCCCCCGCTGGCGCAACTCGCGCGCCGCGTCGTCCACCCGGTCGTCGGCGGTCTGGGCGGCCACCCACTCCACCAGTTCCGCCAGCCCGTCCTCGAACGCCACCTGCGGGCGGAAGCCGAGCACCTCCTCCGCCAGGGTCATATCGGCGAAGCAGTGGCGGATGTCGCCCACCCGGTACTCGCCGGTGATCTCGGGCGCGATGTCGCCGCGGCCCATGGTGCGGGCCAGCGTCTCGGCGATTTCGGTGATGGTGTGGACGCGGCCGGAGCCGACGTTGATGGCGCGGCCGGCGGCGGCGTCGCGGTCCAGCGCCGCCATGCAGGCACGGGCGACATCGGTGACGTGGACGAAATCGCGCCGCTGGCGGCCGTCCTCGAAGATGCGCGGCGGCTTGCCGTTGAGCAGCCGGCTCGCGAAGATCGCCAGCACGCCGGTGTAGGGGTTCGACAGCGCCTGCCGGGTGCCGTAGACGTTGAAGAACCGCAGCGCCGTGGTGGGGATGCCGTAGGCCTGCCCGACCATCAGGCACATGCGTTCCTGCACGTACTTGCCAAGGGCGTAGACGCTGGCCAGCTCGGGGCGCTTGGTTTCGGGCGTCGGCACCGGCTCGTAGGGGCGGCCTTCCTCGCCCACCGGCTCCCACTGGCCGCGCTTGAGGGTCTCCACCGCCCGGCTGGCATCGTCGACCAGGCGGCCGTAGGCGTCCTTGTACAGGCCCTCGCCGTAGATGCTCATGCTGGAGGCGACCACCAGCCGCTTCACCGGCCGGTCGATCAGGCATTGCAGGAGGTTGGCGGTGCCCAGGTCGTTGACGGCGGTGTAGTCGTCGATCTGGTACATGCTCTGACCGACGCCGACCATGGCCGCCAGATGGACCACCGCGTCGACGCCATCAAGGGCGGCGCGCAGGGCGTCCTTGTCGCGCACATCGCCCTTGATGAACTCCACCTCGGCCGCCAGATAGTCCGGGACGCCGACATCGGGGCCGTGGACCTGTTCGGACAGGTTGTCGAACACCCGCACGCGGCGGCCATCGGCCAGCAGGGCGTCGGCAAGATGGGAGCCGATGAAGCCGGCACCACCGGTGATGAGTACAGTCTCGCCCATGTCCCCTCCTTAGGTTGAGCTAGAGGTGGCAACGCGGGCCTTTGGCCTGGGGTTCCGCCGCCGCATGACCTTCTTCATCATCCGTTGGTCTTATGCGGACGGCCGGCGCGGGAAGGCGGATCAGGCTGCTGCCGCTGCTGCTGCACCTGGATCGCAACGCCCCCGGAACGGATCTCGTTGTCGGAAAGGAGATGATGCCGCTCCTGCCGGGAGCGCCCCCAGAGGAGGTCGCCCGCGTCCATGACCATGCCGAGCGACGTCGCAGCGACCGACCTGAAGCGGCACGGCCTGCGGTATTCGTCGGACACCGAGCCCGGCATCCGTCGCCGGCGCCACGGCAAGGGCTTCAGCTACACCCTGCCCGACGGCAGCCGCCTGACCGACCGCGCCGAGATGGCGCGGGTGCGCAGTCTGGCGGTGCCACCGGCCTACAAGGACGTGTGGATCTGCGCCGACCCGCGCGGCCACCTGCAGGCCACCGGGCGCGACGTGCGCGGCCGCAAGCAGTACCGCTATCATCCCAAGTGGCACGAGGTGCGGGACGAGGCGAAGTATCACCGCATCCTGGAATTCGCCGCCGCCCTGCCGGCCCTGCGCCGCCGCGTCTCGGCGGACCTGTCGCGGCCCGGCCTGCCGCCGGAGAAGGTGGTGGCGGCGGTGGTGCGGCTGCTGGAGGGCAGCCTGATCCGCATCGGCAACCCGGAATACTCGCGCGACAACGAGTCCTACGGCCTCACCACCCTGCGCGAGGACCATGTGGACGTGAACGGCGCCGACATCCATTTCGAGTTCGTCGGCAAGAGCGGCAAGGAATGGAAGCTCGACGTCCGCGACCCGCGGGTGGCCCGCGTGGTGGCGGAATGCCAGGACCTGCCCGGCCAGCACCTGTTCCAGTACATCGCCGACGACGGGTCACGCCGCGTCGTCGGGTCAGACGATGTGAATGCGTATCTGCACGAATACGGCGGCGACGACTTCACCGCCAAGGACTTCCGCACCTGGGCGGCGACCGTCATGGCCTTCCAGGAACTCTGCGGCCTGCCCGAGGCGACGACGAAGAAGGAACGCCAGAGCCACCTGAAGGCGGCGGTGCAGGCGGTGGCGAAGCGCCTGCGCAACACCCACGCCATCTGCCGCAAGTCCTACGTCCACCCGGCGGTCATCACCCACTGGGAGACGGGCGGCCTGGCCGATGCCTGCGCCTCGGCGCTCGACAACCTCGACCGCGCGCCGGAGGGCCTGCGCAAGGTGGAGCGCCACGTCTGGGTGCTGCTGAAGGAGGCGGAGGAAAAGGCCCTGGCCGCAGCCACCCCTGCGATCAGTCGGTGAAGCGGGCGCCGGGGAAGATGCCGGCGATCCAGGCGCGGTGCGGCCCGACGCGGGCGAACCACGAACTGTCGCCATAGGCCGCCTCGCCGGAGCCGTTGGAGTTGACCCCGACGATCACCCAGCCGGCGCCCGCCTGCATCCAGGCCGACCCGCCGCTGTCGCCGGAGCCGAGCAGCCCGGCCAGCCGGTTCGGCGGCTTTGCGCTGCCGCCGTAGGGGTTTTCGACCGTGCCGTCCTCGCGCCCCAGGAAGACGCCCAGGTAGCCGCCGGCATCGGCCTCCGGGTCGGCGGCGGCGGTGCGGTCGAGGTCGATGCACTCATCCACGATGCCCTGGGCGGCGGCCTTGTCGGAGCCCGTGTAGAACTCGTCCTGCTGGCCGCGCGAGCCGATGCCGCGGCTGCCGTAGCCGACGAAGGTGATGAGCTTGCCCGCCTCGCCGCTGCCGGCATAGAGCACGGGGGCCGGGCCGGCATCGGTCATCGGTTTGGTCAGGCGCAGGATAGCGAGGTCGTAGCCGGTGCGGGTGTCGGTATCGCCGGCCCACTCCGGCGGCATCCAGATGCGGTCGATGTGGTGGATGGTGCCGCCCGGCGAGCGGATGACGTAGGAGTCGGCCTGCGGCGGCAGCTCGAACACATGGGCGGCGGTCAGCACGTAGGCGTATCGGTCGTCGTTGCCGATCCAGGTGCCGGAGGCCTCCCCCCAGGTCTCGCCGTCGCTGGCGAAGGCGACCACCGCCTTGAACTGCGGTTCGGCCGCCAGCCGCAGGTGTGCGCCGAAGCCGGCTTCCGGCCGGGCGGCGGTGCCCCCTTCCTGGCGCCAGGTGCTGTCGAGGATGATCACGGCGCCGGCCGGGAGGGCCACGGCGGTGGCGGCGACGGTGGCGGCGGCAAGGGCGAGGGGCAGGCGGAGTCGGCGGCGACGCATGGCGGATGGACCCTGGCAGCGGTCGGAACGTCATCCGCCCGCGGCGCGGGGCCGCGGGCGGACGGAGGTGAC